>CAZPJJ010000434.1:0-3622 GCA_964586535.1 uncultured Acidobacteriota bacterium
CGCGCACCGCGAGCCCGAGCGCGCGCGCCACGAGTGGCTCGAACGCTTCGGCACGGATCTCTTCGCGATCGAGCGCGTCGACGATCGGCCGCAGGGGGCCCGCCTCCGGTACGCTCCGCGCGGGCAGCGCGCCGCGCCGCCGCCACTCGGGAACGCGCTTCTCGAGCGCCGCCGCGAGACGGCGCGCGGTTTCCGGCCGCCGCGGCGCGAGTTCGTCGAAGAGCGCCGCCCACGGCGAGGCCGTCAGGCGACGCGCGTTCGCGAGTGTCAGTCCCGCCGCCACATAGCGATCCTCGCGCTGCCACGGACGCTCCGGGAGCATGACCACGTCGGGCACCCATGCGTCCGGAATCGCGAGCGGAGGCGTGTCGGTGTCGGGATACATGCGGTCGGCGCCGGGCAGGATGCGCTCGAATCCCGTCGTGCCGTCGCCGTAGCACTGGCGGGTCTCCGCGGGCACGCCGGCGAGCGCGTCGATGGCGCGCAGGAGGATCTCGCGCGCGGCCGTGTCGACGTCGTCGGCCGGCCCCCACACGACCATGATCGCGTCCTGTGCGGCCGCGCGGAACGCCTTGCGGACTTGCTTCCAGTGCCGCTGCCCGATGCCGTAGTCGGTGAGATCCGAGTGGATCATGAAAGGCCGCGCCGTGAGGCACGCAATGACGCGCACGCGCCCGTGGAACTCGCGCGCGAACGTGATCCCTGGCTGCGTGCGATGGCGCAGCAGCCCCGCGAAGCCCGGCAGCAGCACGGCGATCGCGCGGTCGCCGCCCTCGAGCGCGCGCACGATCGGCTCGTATTCGCAGCGGCGCAGGATCGATCCCACGTCGAGGACGTTCGACGACACTTCCCACGCACGGCCGCGCTCGGGGAGCGTGAGTTGGTCTTTCGTGACCCCACGGCGCAGGAGCTCGTCCTTGATGCGCAGGAGATTCAACTGGCGGAAGCCCTCGTTGTGCACGAGCAGAGGCAGCCCTGCCTGGTAGGGCACGCCCTTGATCTCGACGCGCCGGCCACCGGCGACCGACACGTTGACGTCCTGGCGCGCGGCACCCGGCCCGCGCCGGACCATCCCCGATGAGCGCGCGACGCGCGCGAGTAGCCGGCCGCCCTCGCGTACCTCCCAGGGCGTCAGGAAGTCGGGCTCGGTGACGGTCTCGATGAGCGGCATGCCGAGGCGGTCCGTGCGGAAGACGATGCGATGGCCGACATCCGAGATCTCGCGGCACGAGTCTTCTTCGAGCGAGAGCTGCCGGATGCGCAGCGGCTTGTCGACGCCGAGCTCGGGGACGCGAAAGGGAATCTCGCCCGTGAGGCCGACCATTGCCGTGCGCTGGAAGCCCGTCGGGATCGAGCCATCGAGATACTGCTTGCGCATCACGTGCAACTCGGACACAAGGTCGAGATTGAAGAGCCGCGCGACGAGCAGCGAGATGCGCACCGCCTCTTCGTCGATCTCGAAGGGCGGTGTGTCGTCCATTTCGTAGGTGCAGACCGTGCCGCGCTCGAGGAGATAGACGATCTCCTTGCGCGTCTTGAACTCCATCAGCGCGCAGCCGTCGTATTCGCCCAGCTCGGAGAGCGTCGGGCGCATGTGCCGCAGCACCTCGGCGTCGAAGCGATCGACGTAGCGCCCCGCCGGGCAGCGGCAGAAGAGCTTCGTGCGCGTCTGGAGCTGCTGATGGACTTCCAGCCCGCAGAGGAAGCCGATTGCGTCATAGTCGCGCGGCGTCATCTGCGAGAGCTCTTTGTCCTGGAAATCGAGCGCGGCGTCCGTTCGCGGATTGAGGTCCGCGGGCGGTCGCAGGGCAGGGGGGGGCAGGGGCGTGTCGGAGGTGCTCACGGTCCTTCCGGTGTTTCCGGGCGGGGCGCCCCGTGGGGGAAGGCGCGCGGCAGCCCGGGAACGGGCGCGAGGGACCGGCAGTGTAGCCGTAGCGGACCGGCGCCGCAGCCGAAGCGACCCCGGTCTAGCGCTCGCGCTCGCGAGAGAGCTCGAGCGAGGCGGGGCGGACCCCGTCGCCACGTCGCGGCGCGAGGACGGGCAGGCGCGCCGCGAGCGCGCGGGCGCGGCTCGTGTCGCCCGATCGCTCGTAGAGCGCGGCCAGGCGCGTGATCACGGGGACGAGCTCGGTGGAATCGGCGCCCTGGACTTGCTCCCGAATCGCGAGCGCACGCTCGTAGTGGACGAGCGCGACGTTCGTGCTGCCCTCCGCCTCCGCGATGAGGCCGAGCTGGAAGTACGAAGCGCCCACCCACTCGTGCTCGCGGCCGAGCGTCCGCTCGCGCATTGCGAGCGCCTGCATCGCCAGCGCCTTGGCCTCGTCCAGGTCGCCGCGCAGGCTGCGGATCTGCGCAAGCGCGGCCAAGGACGACGCGACGCGCACGTGGTCGCCGCCGTGGGTGGCCGTGCGCAGCTCCAGTGCCTCGCGCGCGAACTCCTCGGCGCGCGCCGGCTTTCCCTCCTCCACGTAGAGGAGCGCGAGCGTCATGAGCGTCTCGGCGCGCTGAGGGTGTCCTTTCGGCAATCGCGCGTCTTCGATCGCACGCGCGCGCATCGCGAGCGCGATCGCGCTCTCGCGGTCGCCCGCCGCGCCCCTGATCTCGGCGAGCGTACGCAGTGCCGTGGCCGTCAGCGGGTGCTCGAGACCCAGCCCGCGTTCACGCAGTGCGACCGCGCGCGCCGCGAGTGTGTCCGCACCGCTGGAGTCGCCCACCAGGGCCCGCGCGTGCGCGAGCGTCAGCAGCGGATCCGCGAGCCGCGGGTCGTGGACGCCGGCGCTCCTCTCGAGCAGAGCGAGCGCTTCTTCCGCCAGGGCTTCGGCCTCGGAGGGCGATCCTTCCGCGCGACGCACGAGCGCGAGATTGTTGAGGCAGAGCGCGAGCGTCGGCGCGTCGTCCGCGCCTTCGAGGATCGCGCGCGCTTCGAGCAGGAGGACGCTCGCTTCGTCGAGCCGCCCCTGCGCCCGGCGCAGGTCGGCGAGGTTGTTGAGCGAGGTCGCGAGCCGCGCGTCACCCGGGCGCGCGAAGCGGCGCCGCAGATCGAGCGCGCGCACCGCGAGCGAGTCGGCGCGCTGCGTATCGCCCAGCGCGAACGCGATCGCCGCGAGATTGTTCAGCGGGGCGCCGACGTGCGGGCTCTCCTTGCCGTAGATGTCTTCGGCGTGGAGGAGCGCCTTCGTCGCCTCGCGCTCCGCGTCCTCGAAACGGCCTTCGCGGAAAAGCTCGACTGCCCGCTCGTGGTGACGTCTGAGACTCGCGGTGTCCGAGGCGGTGAGTCCTGGAACGCTGGCGAGGAGGAGCGCGATCGACGCGACATGGAGCGAAACGAGAGATGCAAGGCGGCTGCGCATGGGATTGCCCCTTCCCTTTGACAGCCAACATAGCGCCGCCGCGCGCCGGGCTTCCAGCGACAGTCGCGTCCGCGAAGACGAAGCGGAAAACCTGTGACGAAGTTCTCGTTCAGAGGCATTGGCTCGCGCGGGCCGCGATCCCGCTCACGGGAGCAAGCCGGGGCCCGCGCGCGTCGTCGCCTTTCAGTGGCGGTGGTCGTGACCGTGCCGGTGAGCCGCGCCGTGCTCGTGACCCGGTCCGTGGCCCGCGCACGACTCGACCGCGCGCCGCT
>CAZPJJ010000435.1:0-3620 GCA_964586535.1 uncultured Acidobacteriota bacterium
GCCCCGAGGCGCTGGGTCCCGGCCGCAACGTGCTCGTCGGCACCGGGCGCGAGGCCGTCGAGAGCGCGCTCGAAGCCGCGCTCGCCCAGCCGCTGCCGGCGCCGCGCGCGCTTCCCAGACCGAATCCCTACGGCGACGGCCGCGCGGCCGCGCGCAGCGTCGCCGCGATCCTTCATTACTTCGGACTCGACCCGGCGCCTCATCCCTTCGTCGCCGAGGCCGCGAGTCCGGGAGAAGACCCCGCGTGGAGCGGGCGGTGAAAGGTCACGCATGAGCATCCGCAGAGAGATCCGCACCTTGCCGACCTGCGCGGATCAGACGGGCCGTACGTTTGGCGAGGAAGAACTCGCGCTGCTGCGCGAGGTCATCGAGTCGGGAACGCTCAATTGCACGCGCGGTACGGCCGTCAAGCGCTTCGAAGAGGCGGTGGCGCGGCGCTTCCGCGTGTCGTTCGCGCGCACCACGACCTCGGGCACCGCGGCCATCCACGCAGCGATTGCCGCGGTCGACCCGGAGCCCGGCGACGAGATCATCACGACGCCGATCACCGACATGGGCGCGATCACGCCGATCATCTATCAGACGGCGATTCCGATCTTCGCGGACGTCGATCCGCGCACGTACAACGTCACCGCCGAGACGATCGCGGCGAGGATCACCCCGCGCACCAAGGCAGTGATCGTCACGCACCTCTTCGGCCAGTGCTGCGACATGGATCCGATCCTCGCGCTCTGCCACGCGAAGGGTATCCCGGTGATCGAGGACGCCGCGCAGTCGATGCTCGGTACCTACAAAGGGCGCCTCGCGGGAACGATCGGCGACATCGGCTGCTTCTCATTGCAGCAGACGAAACACATCACGGCCGGCGAGGGCGGCTTCGTGATGACCAACGACGACAAGTACGCGCGCCGCATGCGGCTCTTCATCGACAAGGCGTGGCCCTACGGCGAGCCCGATCCCGACCACGAGTTCGTGGCGCTCAATTACCGCATGACCGAGCTGCAGGGCGCCGTCGCGCTCGCGCAGTTCGACAAGCTCGAGCGCTTCGTCGCGCAGCGCCGCGCCACGGCCGAGGCGCTCAACGCCGCGCTCGCGGGCATCCCGGGTGTCGAAGCGCCGCGCGTCCTGCCCGGCATCGAGCACGTCTACTGGCGCTACGCGCTCTACATCGATGACGACGTGATCAAAGGCGGCGCCGATGCGATGGGCGCGAAGCTCAAGGACGCGGGCATCTTCTGCGCGCCGCGCTACACCAAGAAACTCGCCTTCGAGTGCCGCGTCATTCGCGACCACAACACCTTCGGCGCGAGCAAGTTCCCCTTCGAGGGGCCGCACATGGCCGGCCGTCCGCCCGTGCGCTACGACGTCGCGAAGACGCCCGGTGCCGTCGATGCGCTGCGCCACGTCGTCGTGGTGCCCTGGAACGAAAAGACCTCGCACGAGGACGTCGCCTACATCGCGGCCGAGGTGCGTCGCGCCGCGGAGGATCTCTCCCGATGATCGTGCAGCCCACCAAGCCCGTTCGTTTCGCGATGGTCGGCTGCGGCCGCATCGCGCGCTCGCACCTCGAAGCGCTGCAGACGATGGACGACGCCGCCGTCGGCGCCGTCGTCGAGACGCGCCTCGCCGCGGGACAGGCGTTCGCCGAAGAGAGCAAGTGCCCCTACTTCGACGACTACCGCGATCCGCGCATCGCGGAGGCCGCCGACGTCGTGCTGCTCTGCACGCCGCCCAACACGCACCACGAAATCGCCAAGCACTTCCTCGAGAGCGGCCTGCACGTGCTCTGCGAGAAGCCGCTGACGCTCACCACCGACGAGGCTGCCGATCTCGTGGCGACGGCGCGCGCGCGCGGCCTCGTGCTGATGATGGCGTCGAAGTTCCGCTACGTGGACGACGTGATCAAGGCCAAGGCGATCATCGAGTCGGGCCTGCTCGGTACGCCCGTGCTCTTCGAGAACGTGTTCTGCGCGAAGGTGGCGATGCATGGCCGCTGGAACGCCGAGCCCGCGATCTCGGGCGGCGGCGTGCTCATCGACAACGGCACGCACTCGATCGATGTCGCGCGCTATTTGCTCGGCCCGGTCGCGAACGTCCAGGCGCACATCGGCGTCGGCACGGAGGGGCTCCCCGTCGACGAGACGGTGCGCCTGCACTTTCGCTCGGCCTCGGGCGTCTTGGGGACGGTCGACCTCTCGTGGAGCATCACGAAGGAAACCGACGCCTACGTTTCGGTCTACGGCTCGGCGGGGACTCTGCATGTCGGCTGGAAGGGCTCGCGCTACCGGCAGGAGGGCAGCAAGGAGTGGGTGCCCTTCGGCGCCGGCTACAGCAAGCTCGGCGCGCTCAAGGGGCAGCTCGTGAACTTCCTGGGCTGCGTGCGCCGCACGGCGCTGCCGCTCATCTCGCCCGACGACGCGCTGGCCTCGGTGCGCGCCATCGAGGCCGCGTATGCTTCCGCGCGAAGCGGCGCGTGGGCGCCGGTGGAGAGCGTTTCGTGAGCCACGGCGAGGACGTCATCGTCCACGAGAGCGCGATCGTCGAGCCGGGCGTGCGCCTCGGACGCGGAACCCGCGTCTGGGACAACGCGCACATCAGGCGCGACGCCGTGCTCGGCGAGCAGTGCATCGTCGGCGAGAAAACCTACATCGCCTACGGCGTGCGCATCGGCTCGTTCTGCAAGCTCAACGCGGCGGTCTACGTCTGCGCGGGCGTGACGATCGAGGACTTCTGCATGCTCTCGGCGCACGTCGTGTTCACGAACGACCGCTATCCGCGCGCGGGCAACGTTGAGCTCACCGGGCTCGAGACTTCGGATCCCACCGATGAGACGCTCGACACCCGCGTCGGCCGCGGCGTCACGATCGGCGCGAACGCGACGATCGGTCCGGGGATCGCGCTCGGGCGCTTCGCGATGGTGGGCATGGGGTCGGTCGTCACGCGCGACGTGCCGCCCTTCGCGCTCGTCATCGGCAACCCGGCGCGCCGCGTCGGCTGGGTTTGCGCGTGCGGCCATCCGCTCGCGGACGGGCAGGACGCCTGCAGCCGCTGCCATCGCGAGTACGCATGGCGGACGGAGGGGCCGGCGCCGCGAGTCGAGCCGTGACCGTCGCGGTGATCGGGGGCGGCATGCTCGGATTGACGCTTGCGTTGCGTCTTGCGCGGCGCGGGCACCGGGTGACCCTCCTCGAGGCCGCGCCGCAACTCGGCGGGCTCGCCGCGCCGCAGGACTACGGCGAGTTCGTCTGGGACCGCTTCTATCACTGCATTTTGCCGCGCGACACGGCGATGCTCGCGCTCCTTGACGAACTCGGCCTCGGCGACGCCGTGCGCTGGAACAAGACGGGCACCGGCTATTACCGCCGCGGCATGATGTTCCCGATGAACGGCACGGCGGATTTCCTTCGCTTTCCGCTCCTGAGCTTCTTCGACAAAGCCCGGCTCGGCGCGGCGATCGTCTACGCGACGCGCTTCGCCGATCCCGAGGCGCTCCACGACGTCACCGCGGAGGCGTGGCTGACCAAGATCTGCGGTGCGCGCGGCTACCGCGGGTTCTGGAGGCCGCTCCTGCGCGCGAAGTTCGGGCCCTATCACGACCGCGTTGCCGCGACGTTCATCTA
>CAZPJJ010000436.1:0-3605 GCA_964586535.1 uncultured Acidobacteriota bacterium
GCCTAAACTGACCCACCCCCGAACGGGACCTGATCCCCCTGTTCGCGGAGAAAAACCCGCCTCATCGAGCCTTTTCATCGCCGCCTCGACGACCGGCGTGCGCTTCTCGTCGTAGACGACGTACGCGGGGTCGAGCACGGCGATGTCGCGATGGACGATGCGGTCGTCCGCGCGCAGCAGCCCCGCGCGCACGAGCCCCGCGCGCGCCTCCTCGACGAGCACGTCCTCCGCGGGCAGCGCCTCGTCGTGGCGGAACGCGAACTCCACCGAGACCGACGACATGCCGGGAGGCGCGAGCGCGGAGGTGACGTTGGAGGGGAAGCCGGCGCGATAGAAGGGGAACTCGGGATCGGGGAAGTAGATCCAGTGCGCGCCGTCCGCGATCTCGGCGCGCGCGACGCCTAGCGCGACGTCGACGACGCGCGTCCAGCGCAGCTCGCCCGCCATCTCCTCGAGCGTGCGGCCGCGACCGGGGCAACCGCCGAGTCCGCGGATACGCCGCAGCAGATACGGAAGCGGCAGCGTCGAGACGAGCCGCTCGTAGGGGATCACCTCGCCGCCCTCGAGCACGACGCGGCGCTCGCGGGCGTCGATCGAAACGACCTTCGCGCCGAGGCGCAGATCGCCCGCGACGCGCTCGGCCAGCGCGGCGGGCAGGCAGCCGATGCCGCCCTCGCGCGGATAGCGGAAGCGCGGGTTGTAGCCCATGCCGTCGTTCTGGATGCCCAACGCGCCGCGCACGACCTGCTCGAGGCTCGGCCTCGGCACGGCCCACGCGACCCACTCGGCCGTGATCGCGTCGGCTTCGGCGCGAAAGAGCTTCGTGTTGTAGGGCACCATGAACGCGTCGGCGATCCCGTCGCCGAAGACGCGGCGCGCCCACTGCCCGAAGGGCATGCGGCCGTCCTTGGGCGGCTCCTCGCCGGCGCGCGCCTCGACGAAGTCCACGAGGCAGCGCGCGACGAGTTCCGGCGGCAGGCCGTGGAGATTCGCCTGGAACGGAAACGCGAGCATCGCGCCTTGCGAGTGGATCCGCGCGACGCGCTCGACCTCGACGAGGCGATCGCCGACGAGGTCGTCGACGAGCGCGATCGTCTCGGGATCGCGCAGGTGCAGGTAGTGCCCCGTGAAATCGAAGGTGAACCCCTGGCTCGTGCGCGAGCGGCAGAGCCCGCCGGGCAGGCTCTCCTTCTCGAGCACCACCCGGGGCGTGTCGGGAAGCACGCGCGCCAGATGGTAGGCCGTCGACATGCCGGCGAGCCCCCCACCGAGAATCACGATCATCGTGCCTCCTGGCCCTTCGCGAACGCCGCGCGAACGGTCACGGAGAAGATCGATAGCCCCCAGCGAGCCAAACGGCAAGCGCGAAGACGGTCCAGAGCGCGTGATCGGCGGCCTCGCGGCCCTCGCGGTGACGCGCGAAGAGGCTCTCGACGGCGTCCACGTCGATGAAAGCCCGGGCTTCGCGGGAGCGGACGTGGTCCCAAAATTCGGTCGCGAGCGGCCCGGCGAGCCAGCGCCCGGCGGGAAAATCGAAGCCCTGCTTCGGCCGCGCCCGCAGCTCCGGCGGGAGCATCGGCAGGATGGCCTCGCGCAGCGCGCGCTTGCCCTGCCCCGCCGAGAGCAGCGCCGCTTCCGGAAGCCGCAGCGCGAGATCGACGACCTCGTCGTCGAGGAAGGGCACGCGCACCTCGAGGCTCGACGCCATCGACGCGAGATCGACCTTGGCGAGCATGCGGTCCACGAGCGTCACGCGGCGATCCGCGGCGAGCATCCCGAAGAGCCCGTCGCCGTGCTCCTCGATCGCGGCGGCGACCGCGGCGGGCACGAGGGCCGCGTCGCGGAGCGCGGGCGCGAAGAGCGCGAGCGCCCGCTCGCGGACGGGCAGGATCGCCTGGAGGGCGCTCCAGCGCTCGGCCCCCGGCAGCCGCACGGCGGCCGCGAGCTTCTTGACCTTGCGCGCGCGCTCGCCCGCCTTCGAGAAGCGCGTCGCGGGCAGCCACTCCGCGAGACGCGCCCCCGCGTCGACGAGCGCAGGCGGCACGCCGCGCAGCCGCGCGCGCGCGGTCTCGGTGCGGTACTTCGCGTAGCCCGCGAAGAGCTCGTCCGCGCCGTCGCCCGAGAGCGCGACCGTCACGTGCTGGCGCGCGAGCTTCGCCACGAGGTAGGTCGGCACCATCGAGGGATCCGCAAAGGGCTGGCCCTGGCGCGCGACGCACTCGAAAAGGGCGCGGCGCACGTCGCCGGGCTCGACGACGAAGAGCGTGTGCCGCGTGCCGAGATGCCGCGCCACGAGTTCGGCCCAGCGGGATTCATCGATCGCGGGCTCGTCCGCGTAGCCGATCGTGAACGTTTGCAACTCGCGCCCCGCCTCGCGCACCAGCGCCGCGACGGCCGACGAGTCGATGCCGCCCGAGAGGAACGCGCCGAGCGGCACGTCCGCCACCATCTGGCGCAGCACCGCGCGAGAGAGCGCTTCCTTCACGCGCGCCGCCGCGTCGGCGAGCGAGAAATCCTCGCGCGGCGGATCCGCGGGCGCGAAGCGTCGCGGCGCCGCGGTGCCGGGCTCGCCCAGCGCCAGCGCGTGGCCCGGCGGCAGCGCGCGCACCGCGCGATGGACGGTCGATGGACCGGGAACGAAGCCGTAGAGCGCGAAGAGAGCCAGCGCGTCCTCGTCGAGCCCCGCGTCGATCGGCGCATGCGCCGCCAGCGCGCCGATCTCCGACGCGAACCACGTGCGGCCGCGCCCGTCGGCGGCGTAGTAGAGCGGCTTGATCCCGATGCGATCGCGCGCAAGCGTCACGCGCTGCCCGGCGGCGTCACCAAAAGCGAAGGCGAACATGCCGTGGATGCGCGGCAGCGTCTCGTCGACGCCCTGCCGCGCTACGTGCGCGAGCAACACCTCGGTATCCGACGTGCCGGCGAAGCGCTCGCCGCCGCGCTCGAGCTCGCCGCGCAGCGCCTCGATCGCGTAGAGCTCTCCGTTGTAGGTGATCGCCGCCCCCGACGCGTGGCGCATCGGCTGATCGCCGGCGGCGCTCGTGTCGCGAACCGCGAGACGCGTGTGCGCGAACGCGTAGCCTTCGCGGAGCAGCAGCCCGGAGCCGTCCGGCCCGCGGTGCACGAGCGCGTCGCGCATCGCGACGAGCCGCGCGCGGTCGTCCTCGTCGAAACCCCGCTCGCCGAAGTGACACCCCGCGATGCCGCACATCCGCGCGGCTCAGAGCGTCATGTCGATCGAGCGCAGCCAGGCCGCGCACGCGACGGTGATGGCGGCGAGGGCCGCGCCCCTCGACGGCACGAGCGCGACCGCCGCCGTCACAATCCCGGCAGCCTTCGCGCACGAACGCTTCGTCAGCGCGACGAAGCTCGCGCGGTTGTTCTTCGTGCGCGTCATTCGGGTACTCCGCGGAGATCCTTGCTCGAGGTTCGCCGCGGATTCTAGCCCGAACCGATCACGAAGCCCGGACCAGCCGACCTCAGATCCCTGATGCCCCGCGAAACCCCGTGTCTTCAGGGACACCCGGCGATGTCGGCATCGCGCGCACTCGAGCCCCACGTGCTGACGAGACACGACGAGGGCGCACCGGCCTCGGCGCGCACGA
>CAZPJJ010000437.1:0-3595 GCA_964586535.1 uncultured Acidobacteriota bacterium
ACGCCGGCCGGGGAACGGGGAGCATGGCGGAAAGAGCGGGTAACCCCGCGGTGCAGCCATCGAGCGCCGACGAACGCGAGTACGCGGCGCTCCGCGCGATGCGCCGGCAGGGCCTCGTTCGGCGTCTGGCGACGACGCAGAGGCATGTCGTCGGCCTCGTGCTCGGCGGCGCCATCGCCACCGCGCGCGCGAGGCGCGAGCGCGGCGAGGGGCGGGGCATCACTTACCGCCTGCTCGCCCTCGTGGCGTTCTTCGCGCATCCGTTCGTCCGGCGGCGCTTCCGCACGCTGCCCTTTCCCATCCAACTGCGGCGGCGACTCGAGGAACTCGGGCCGACCTACGTCAAACTCGGCCAGGTCATGAGCCTGCGTCAGGACATCCTGCCGCGCGCGATCACCGAAGAGCTCAAGAACCTGCTCGACCGTTTGCCGGCGGTGCCCTTCCCGCTGATCCGTCAGATCATGCTCGAGGATCTCGGACAGCCCGCCGAGCAGATGTTCGCGTCGATCGACGAGGAGCCTATCGGCTCGGCCTCGATCGCGCAGGTCCATCGCGCGGTCACCAAGGACGGCGACCCGGTCATCGTCAAGATCGTCAAGCCTGGCATCCGCGAAGTCCTCGAACGCGATGCCGTGCTGCTGCGCTTTTCGGGGCGGCTCTTGCAGCTGATCTTCGGCCGCTTCCAGCCGCGGCGCATCATCGACGAATTCTGCGAGTACACGCTGCGCGAGGTCGACCTCACGCGCGAAGCGGACAACGCCGAGACCTTTGCCGCGAACTTCCGCGACGAGCCCGACATCGTCTTCCCGCGCATCTATCGCCAGTACAGCGGCCGTCAGGTGCTCTGCATGGAGTTCTTCGACGGATTCCGGCCGGACGCGCCGAGCGCCCAATCGCTCACCGAAGCCGAACGCGAGCGGCTCATCGATCTCGGCGCGGCGGCGATTCTGCGCATGATCTACAAAGACGGCTTCTTCCACGCGGACCTGCACCCTGGCAATCTCATGGTGCTGCGCGACGCCAAGTCGGGACGGCCGCGCGTCGGGTTCATCGATCTGGGAATGGTCGGCCGCATGGACGAAGAGCTGCGCCGCACGCTGCTCTACTACTATTTCTCGCTCGTCATGGGCGACGCCGAGAACGCCGCGCGCTTTCTCGTCGGCGCGGCCGAGGTGGGGCCCGGCTCGGACCCGCACGCCTTCCGCCGAGACGTCGAGGAGATCGCGCGCCGCTGGCGCCTGCACGCGAGCTTCCGCGATTTCTCGATCGGCCACATGATCTTGCGCTCGGTCGCCGTCGGCGCGCAGTACCGCGTTTACTTTCCCGTCGAGATGGTGCTCATGGTCAAGGCGCTCGTCACCTACGAAGGCGTCGGGCACATCCTCAAGCCCGGCTTCGATGTCGCGGAGGCCTCGGCGCCGCACATCCGCTCGCTCTTTCTGAGTCAGTTCAATCCATTGCGGCTCGTCCGCGAAGGAATCCGCGGCGCGCCCGAGCTCTTCGACGCGCTCGTAAAATCGCCCCAACTCGTCACGGAAGGCCTGCGCGTGCTCGAGAAAGTCACGCGGCGGCCGCCCGAGCAGCCGCTTTCCGGCTTGCGCGCGACGCTGCTCGCGGCTTCCTGCATGGTGGCCGGCGCGTTCATCGCCGCGATGGGCGGACCTTGGCCGGCGTGGGTGATTCTCTTCACACTGGCGCTGGTACTCGGACTGCGGCGCGGGAATCCTTGACGATTACGACGCCGCGGGACTCGAGGACGAACGATCGCCGTCGCCGGGCGGTTCGAGCAGCGCGGGAGCCACGTTCTCGGGTGACGAGCCGCCGCTCTCGTCCAGGGACGCGGTGCTTTCGATCGCCGCGAGCCGGGCCGCACGCTCTTCGAGATCGCCGACCAGCAGCTCGAGGCTGGCGAGCGTGCGATCGAGCGACGCGGTGATCGGCGCGCGCCGGCCGCGCTCGGGAATACCGACCTGAGCCCAGAGCGATCGCTCGCTGTCCTCGATGACCTCGCGCCGCAGGCGCAGCCCGTACTTTTCGAGCAGCGGCTCGAGTTCGAGGCGGCGCGCGGCGAGCGTCGCGAGCGTCGTGCGGTAGGCGTGCTCGCAAGTGTCCTTGCGCGACGAGAACGAGAAGATGTTCGTGAAGAACATGCGGTAGTCGTCGGGGGCGGGCTCGAGAAGAACGACATCGGCGTGCGGGTAGCGCGGCTTGTAGACCGACATGCCCACGATCATGCGCGAGTGGACGATCGTCCGCAGCGTCTGCGAGATGACCGTCGGCAGGCCGCGGTGAACGAGCTTGCCGCGGCGCATGACGCCGCGCTCGACGGCGACGTGCGTGTCGACCGGCACGATGGGGTTGAGCGCGAAGAGCAGATCGACGCCGTGGTCGAGAGCAACCGAAGCGTGGACGGTCTTGAGCAGCACGCCGTCGCAGTAGTGACGGCCGTCGATGAGCACGGGCGGGTAGAGGCCGGGGAGCGCGGTGCTGGCCTGGACGGCCGTCGAGATCGGCACGTGATCGAGCCCTGGCTCGCCGAAGCAGACCGAGCGCCCCGAGTCGAGATCGGAGGTGACGACGATCAGCCGCCGGCGCAGCTCGCGGAAGTCGTCCGTGCGGCCCTTCAGCGCGAAGATCTTCTGCAGGAAGACACGAATCGGCTCGTTGTTGAAGAGCCCCGTGGGCAGCGCGCGGGCGAGCCGCGTCAGCGACTCGACGAGCGTCAAGTCGTTCGGACTCGACACGTAGTCGCGTAGCGCCTCCCAGAGGAGCATCGGCACCATCAGCGAGCGGCTTGCGAACTCGCCGATCGCCGGGGTGAAGAACATCTCCGGCATGAAAGGATGCTCGCCGGGCTCGGGAGAGATGATCGCGCGGCAGAGTTGCTGAGGAGACAGGCCGTTCGCGAGACACGAGGCCACGAAGGCGCCCGCGGAGACGCCCACGTAGGTATCGAGATCGACGAGATCGAGCCCGTCGATCGCTTCTTCGAGAGCCCGAACGGCGCCGATCTCGTAGATCGCGCCTTCGGGCCCTCCACCGGCCAGCGCCAAGCCGACCCTGGCGCCAGTCTTCGTCTTCGAAATCGCGGGCATGCAGCCCCCGGTCGGTTAGTCTTCGTCGCCTTCGGCAGCTTTCTTCTTGGAAGCCTTGGCTGGCGCCGGCTTGAGCGATTCGATCGAGTGCGCCAGTTCTTCGATGCGCCGGTTCAGCGTCGAGATCTCTTCGCGAGAAGGTACTCCGACTTGACGGAGGACGCGCATGATCGCGTCGTCGAGACCTTCGCTGATTTTCTCGAAGCGTTCGCCGGCGTTCTTCTTGGCACTGTCGACGGAGTCGCCGACCGCACCGAAGAGCGAGCCGACCCGCTCCTTGCCCCGGGACTCGAAGCCTTCGCCCTTCTCGACCAGCGTGCGGAAGAGCTTGCCGCCTTCTTCTTCGGCGGTCGCGAGCGCTCCGAGGCCGGCGAGCCAGATCTTTTCGGCTGATTCGCGCAGCTCGCCGGGAATGCCCTTTTTGTCTTTCTTCGACATCGTCACACCTGCCTCTCGGGAGAAAAAGACGGGGCGGAGCGCCCCGTCACTTCTTGGCGAGA
>CAZPJJ010000438.1:0-3594 GCA_964586535.1 uncultured Acidobacteriota bacterium
CACTCGCGGCCGCCGGCAAGCCCGTGCCTACGCTGGGCCGTCTGCCCGCGAACCCGATTTTCAAGATGCTCGGCAAGCAGTTCCCCGAGATGACTCTGACCGGCGCGGACGGTAAGCCAGTAAAGGTGTCGAGCGCGTTCGCCGCCGGCAAGCGCCTGCTCGTTTTCTTCTGGTTGCCCACGTGTGGGCACTGCAAGCACGAGCTTCCTCGGCTGCGCGCGTGGCTCGAACAAGAGAAGCCACAGGATCTCGTCGTCATCGATATCGTCCAGGCAACCACCGGGGCACTCCAGCAGCAGGCGCGAACGGTCATCGAGCCCTACCCGTGGCAGCACTTCCAGGACGTCGATCGCTCCGCCGGGCGCGCGCTCCTCGTCCGTGACACTCCGTCGACCTTCCTCGTCGCCCCCGACGGCGAGATCCTCGGCATCAAAGTCGGTGCCGGCGTCGACTGGGAAGGCTGGCTGGGCCGCTGATCCCACGGACCGGAAATCTTGTCCGCTCTGTAACTTGCCGCGGCATGGCGGGTCGGGAATAATCCGTATTCGTTCACGAACCGCCCCGCGCGCGGGCGCTCTCCCGGGGATGAGCCATGGCGAAGAAGACAACGGCCTCGGCGCCGGTCAAGAAGGCGTCGAAGCAAGCGAAGTCTGCGGAATCGAAGCCGAGCAAGAGTAAGAAAGCGGTCACCTCCAAGAAGACGGCCTCGAAACGCTCCAAGTCCGCGAAGGACGAGGACGACGAGAAGCTCAAGAAGAAATCGAAGGCGAAAAGCGAGACCAAGGCCTCCGCAAAAGTCGCCACGAAGTCCAAAGCCAAGACAAAGCCGAAGAGCAAGGCCAAGGACGACGCCCCGTCGAAGTCCAAGACCAAGGGCAAGGCGAAGGACAAGCCGAAGACCAAAGAGAAGGCCAAAGCGAAGAAGATCGCCGCCGCAAAGGCCGACGAGCCCACGAGTCCGCTCGTCGCGAGCGCGGTGAAAGCAAAGGCCAAGGCAAAGAAGGGCAAGAAAGACGACGGCCCAGCGAAGCGCGCGAAGGCCGAGAAGACCGGCGACGAAGCGAAGCCCAAGAAAGCCGCCAAGTCCGACAAGCCAGAGCGAAAGAACGAATCCGCTGCGGAAGGGACCGCAAGGGAAAAGCCCGCGAAGGCAAAGCGCGCGCAGCCAAAGCGAGAAGCGGCGAAGCGCGCCGCGAAACCCACGGACGAGAAGGGCGAGCCGGCTTCGAAGAAGGCGACGAAGAACAGCGCCTCCTCGGCCTCCGACGCGGCGCGACCCGCCGAGCAGAAAAAAGCATCGCGCACGATCGCCGAGACGCGCCTGCGCGAGCCCGGCCGCCGCGGGCAGATTGCGTCCGAGAAAGCGCGATTCGAGCTGGGCGAGCACTCGCGCGTGCTCCAAGAGGAACTGGGGACGCTGCCGCCTGGATACGGGCTGACCATCGTGCGTGGCTGGATCCGCGATCCGCGTCACGTCGTCATGGTATGGGACGTGAACGACCCGCAGATGGTCGCGCGTGCCGAGGCGGCGGGCTGGCAGACGCTCGCGATTCGCGTGCTCAACGAAGGCGGTGGAGTCATCGCCGACGTGCCCGTCGGCTCGCGCGCGGGCACCTATCATCTCGAGATCCCGCCGGGCTACACGATCAAACTCGCGCTCGGTCTGCGTCGCCCCGACGGCTTCTTCGAGACGCTCGCGCTTTCGGGACCCGTCCGAGTGCCACCGGAAGAACCCGCGCCCGAGGGCGGCGAGTTCGTGACGCTCGCGCTGCCCGAGCACCTCGACCGGCGGCTTCTGGTCACGTCCGAGCCGCCACCACGCCAGGGACATCGGCCGCCCAGCCGGCTCTCACCCGCGAGGCGCCTCGCGGGGCGAGTGGAATTGGCGCGGCAGGTCGTCCAGGAAGGCGAGTGGTCGACGCTATTTGGTGACGTGCTCGACCGGCTCGACGAGCGCCTGCGGCGCGCGGCCAGCGAGGCGCCGATCTCGTGGCTCGAACTCACGAAGCGCGGTCCGGAGGCGACGATCGCGCACCAGGGGGGCGCTGGGGACGCCGGCATGGGACCGGAGAGCGCCGGCGGCCCATCTTCGCTCGAGATGATGCGCGCGAAGGGGCCCTCGTCGGAAGAGATCGCGAAGCGCGGCGCCCCCTCGTCGGATTCGCTCGTGCGCAAGAACGCGCCTTCGTCGCCGGGGGGACATCCTTTCGGAAAGTAGGCCCCCCCTGCTGCTATCGTAGGGGCCGCGACGGCTGTGCCGGTGCGGCCCTTCGCATTGATTGGTCCGAGATCCTCCGAAAGCAGAGATGAGCATGGAACGCAGCGCTCTCGTCATCGTCCTCCACGCGCACCTGCCATGGGTGCGACACCCCGAGCTGCCCTTCTTCATGGAGGAGCACTGGCTCTTCGAGGCTGTCGCCGAAACTTACCTGCCGATCATCGAAGGGCTGCGCGCGATCGATCGCGACGGCGTGCCGGCGACGCTGACGATCGATGTCTCTCCGACGCTCGCGTCGATGCTCGTCGATCCGCTGCTGCAAGATCGCACCGAGGAGTACTTCACGCGGCTGCTCGAGTTGCTCGAGAAAGAGAAGGAGCGGACGCGCGGCGACCACGGTCTCGAGCCCGTCGTGCATTTCTACGACGAGCGGCTGCGCCGCCTGCTCGCGCTCTACCGCGAAATCGGCCGCAACGTCTGCACGGAATTCGCGCGCCTCGAGGATCGCGGCGTCGTCGAACTGGCGACGTGCGCCGGCACGCATCCGCTGCTGCCGATGCTGATGGACCGGCCCGAACTCGTGCGTGGCCACGTGCGCACCGCCGTGCGGGAACACGCGCGCATCTTCGGGCGTCGCCCGCGCGGGATTTGGCTTCCCGAGTGTGCCTACGCGCCCGGTGTCGAACGCTATCTTGCCGAGGCCGACCTGCGCTGGTTCATCGTGGACGCCCACGGAGTCGAGAACGCGCGCCCGCGCCCGCGTTTCGGCGTCCACCGGCCGGTGTACACCGAGTACGGCGTGGCCGCGTTCGCCCGCGACATCGAGCCCGCGCGCCAGGTGTGGTCGGCGGAGGCCGGTTATCCGGGCGATCCTTACTACCGCGAGTTCTACCGCGACGTCGGCTGGGATCTGCCCTACGACTACGTGCGCCCCTACATCGATCCCGACGGTGCGCGCATGTTCACGGGCCTGAAGTACTTCCGCATCACGGGCCGCGGGGCCGAGAATCGCGAGCCCTATCAGCCAGGTGCGGCGTGGAAGGTCGCGGACGAGCACGCGGGGCATTTCTTCGATTCGCGCGTCGCCGATGCGCACCGCTTGCGCGCTCGTTACGGCCAGCCGGTCGTGATCACCAGCCCCTACGACGCCGAGCTTTATGGCCACTGGTGGTTCGAGGGGCCGTGGTTCCTCGAGTTGCTGATGCGCAAGGTCGCCCACGATACCGACATGCTCGACATGAAGAGCCCCTCGCAAGTGCTGCGCGCGCAGCCCGAGAACCAGGTCGTTCAGATCGAGGCCTGCACATGGGGTGCGGGGGGCTACTTCGACGTGTGGCTCGGCGCCGCGAACGACTGGTGCATGCCGCATCTCATCG
>CAZPJJ010000439.1:0-3588 GCA_964586535.1 uncultured Acidobacteriota bacterium
GTGACGCTCCATCGCTGGGGCGTCGCCGTGCGCGATGCTCTCGCCGTGCGGGAGTACGGGACCGGTTTCGAGTTCCTCACGCCCGAGCAGAAAAGGGCCGTCGAGGGCCGCACCGCGGGCGAGATGAAGGAGAACCGCTACGACGCCGCGAGCGACACGCTGCACCTCACGGAACCCCAGGCGGCGGGGCTCGCGAAGCTCTTCGACCTCTGGGAGACGACCTTCCGCGACGGTGACGATCGCTACGGCTTCCTCGCGAACACGATTCCCTCCGCCGAAGAGCGCCGAGCGGTCGCCCAGTTCTTCACGTGGACGGCCTGGGCCGCGGTCGCCAAGCGCCCGGGAGAAGACGCTTCCTTCACGAACAACTGGCCTCCCGACCGTCTCGTCGGCAACGAAGCGACGGGCGCGACCTACATCTGGAGCCTCTGGGGCGTCCTATCGCTCTTCCTCGTGCTCGGATTCTTCATTTACTACGTGCACGCGAACAAGCTCTGGTACGGGCCGGCGGCGGGCATTCCGCTGACGCAGAAACTCGTCGAGACGCCGCTGACGACGAGCCAGCTCAAGGCGGCGAAGTTCTTCCTCGTCGTGATCCTGCTCTTCCTGCTGCAGACGATCATGGGCGGTCTGCTCGCGCACTACACGGTTCATCCCTCGAGCTTCTATGTGCAGGCGATCGCCAACTTCCTGCCCTATAGCTGGGCGAAGAGCTGGCATCTCCAGCTCGCGATCTTCTGGATTGCGACGACTTGGGTCGCCTCCGCGATCTATCTCGCGCCGATCATCGGCGGGCGCGAGCCGAAGCGTCAGGGACTGCTCGTCCAGGTGCTTTTCGGCGCGATCCTCCTCGTCGCCGTCGGCAGCCTGGGCGGCCAGGTGCTCGGCATCAAGGGCCTGCTCGGAGACTGGTGGTTCTGGTTCGGGCACCAGGGATGGGAGTACCTCGAGCTGGGCCGCTTCTGGCAGATCCTGCTCTTCGGTGGACTCATCGCCTGGCTCTTGATCGTCTACCGCGCCGTGTCCGAGGTGTTCCTCAAGGGAAAGAGCGACTTTCACGATCTCGTGCGCTTCTACGTCTTCAGCGCGGTGCTCGTCGTGGGCTTCTTCGCCTTCGGATTGCTCTATGACCACGAGACGCATCTCACCGTCGCCGACTACTGGCGCTGGTTCGTCGTACACATCTGGGTGGAGAGCATCTTCGAGTTCTTCGGCGTCGCCGTGATCTCGCTCTTGCTCGTGGTGATGGGGCTCGTCTCGGCGCGCGCCGCGCTGCGCATCGCCTACTTCACGGCGGCGATCACCTTCCTCAGCGGCATCCTCGGGACCGCGCACCACTACTTCTGGTACGGCGGCCCGAGCTACTGGCTGGCGATCGGCTCGGTGTTCTCCTCGATGGAGCCCGTCCCGCTCTTCGGCCTCGTCGTGCGCGGCATGATGGAATATCGCTCGATCCGCGAGGAAGGCCGCGAGTTCCCCTATCGCTGGCCGCTCTACTTCCTCGTCGCCTCGTCGTTCTGGAACTTCCTCGGTGCGGGCGTCTTCGGCTTCCTGATCAACCTGCCGATCGTCAACTACTTCGAGCACGGCACCTACCTGACGGTCAACCACGCTCACGCCGCTCTCTTCGGCACCTATGGCATGCTCTCGATCGCGCTCCTGCTCTTCTCGTGGCGCGGTCTGGTCGAAAAGGGCTACTGGAGCGACCGCTTCCTGAAGGTCTCGTTCTGGGGCATGAACACCGGGCTCTTCCTCATGACCATCGGCACGGTGTTCCCGGTCGGTATGTACCAGACGTGGGTCGCTTTCAACGAAGGCATGTGGGCCGCTCGCGACGCGTCGTTCTTCGAACGCGCCGCCGTGCAGACGCTGGGAACGCTGCGCGCGGTTCCCGATACGGTGATCATCCTCTTCGGGGTGATTCCGCTCGTCATCTTCCTCTTCCGCACCTACCCGCACCTCAAGGCCGCGGTCGTCAAGGACGGCGAGTCGGTCTGGGACCGGCTGGGCTTCAAGCCTTAGCCATACCGGCGAGCGGCACCGGAGCCCTCTCTCCGCGACCGCTCTCCGCATCGACCCTCGTGGGCCGGAGCGCCAACATGCGCTCCGGCTCCACGAAGTCAGCGGCCACGGCGAAGAGCGAGGAGACTCGCGATGATCGACATCACCCGCAAGAGAACGAGCCTGCGACGCGCGATCGCCGAAGCCGTCATCACGATGAGTCCCGGCGCCGCGGATGCCGTCCTGCAACGGCGCGTGCCGAAGGGCGACGTTCTGGCGATCAGCCGGGCGGCGGCTCTCCTGGCGATCAAGCGGACGCCGGAACTCCTTCCTTTCTGCCATCCGATTCCCCTCGAGCGCGCGGACGTCGAGTTCGACGTGCAGCCCGACCGCGTCGTCGTGCGGGTCTCCGTCTCCGCGATCGCGCGCACGGGAGTCGAGGTCGAGGCGATGACGGGTGCGACGATCGCCGCGCTCAACGTCTTCGACATGGTCAAGCCGCTCGATCCGAGGGCGGCCATCGCGTTCGCGCGCGTCGTCGAGAAGAGCGGCGGGAAGTCCGACCACGCCCACGACGTGCCGCGGACCGTCCGCGCGGGCGTCATCGTGGTGAGCGATAGCGTTTCCCGCGGCGCGGCACGCGACACCGCGGGCGCCGCGGCCCGCGAGGCACTGCTCGAGTCTGGAATCGTCGTCGAACATTTCTCGGTCGTCCCCGACGAGCCGAGCGACATCGAACGGCTCGTGACGTCGTGGTGCGACGACGAGCGCCTCGACTTGATTCTGGCGGTTGGCGGCACGGGGCTGGGTCCGCGCGACGTGACCCCCGAGTCGCTGCTGCCGCTCTTCGACCGCGAGATTCCAGGTCTCGGCGAGGCGATCCGCGCGCACGGCCGTGAGCGCACGCCGCGCGCCTCGCTGAGCCGGGCGATCGCCGGGCAGCGCGGCAACTCGATCATCATCGGCACGGCCGGCTCGGAGCGCGGGGCACGCGAGGCGATGGACGCGCTCCTTCCGTGGCTGACGCACGCATTCGACACGCTCGATGGTGGATTCCGGCATGGGCGCTGACCTTCTTCCCTTCGATCAGGTCTGGCCGGCGATCCGGGGCAGGGTGCCGCTCTTGGGCGGCGAACGCATCGCGCTCTTCGAAGCAAACGGGCGGGTGACGCGGGAGGACATCGTCGCGCTCTGTCCTTTGCCTCGCTTCGACAACAGCGCGATGGACGGATTCGCGGTGCGCGCCTCCGATACGACGCAAGCGCCGCACTGCGAGCTCGTGCTCGACGCCTCGACGTCGTACGCGGGAGAGCGACGCCTCGTCCGCCTCGAACCCGGGCATGCCGTTCCGATCGGGACGGGGGGGCCCATTCCTCGGGGAGCGGACGCCGTGGTTCCTCGCGAGAAGGCGCGCGTCGAGGGCGGAAGGGTGGTCATCCTCGAGGTCGCGCGATCGCAGGCGCACGTGCGGCACGAAGGCGAGGAGATCCGCGCGGGCGACGTCGTCATCGCCGAGCGGACGCGCCTGGATCCGATCAAGATCGCTGCGGCCGCCGCCGCGGACATCCACGACGTGCTCGTGTCTCG
>CAZPJJ010000440.1:0-3570 GCA_964586535.1 uncultured Acidobacteriota bacterium
CTTCGATCGCGAGGACGTGCAGTCGATCGGCGCGGTCGCGATCCATCCGAAACAGCCGGATCATCTCTGGGTCGGCACGGGCGAGGGCAACCCTCGCAACAGTGTCTCGATCGGCGGCGGCGTCTACCGATCGATCGATCGCGGTCGCACGTGGACACGCGTGGGGCTCGAGAAGAGCGAACGCATCCACCGCATCGTGCTCCATCCGGAGAACGAGAACGTCGCGTGGGTCGCGGCGCTCGGGCCGCTCTGGTCCGATGGCGAGGAGCGCGGCGTCTTCAAGACGGAAGACGGCGGCAAGACGTGGCGGCGCGTGCTCTCCGTCGATGCGCGCACGGGCTGCGCGGACCTGGCGGTCGACCCGTCGAATCCGCATCGCATGCTGGCGGCGATGTGGGAACACCGCCGCGCGCCGTGGATCTTCCAATCGGGAGGCCCGGGCTCGGGGCTCTACCTCACGGTCGACGGCGGCGAAACGTGGAAACGCCTCGGCGCGAAGGACGGCCTCCCGGAGGGGGAGCTGGGGCGCATCGGAATCGCGTTCGCGCCGTCGCGGCCCGAGATCGTCTATGCGTTCGTCGAGGCGAAGCGCAACGTGCTGCTGCGCTCCGAAGACGGCGGTCTGACGTGGCGCGACACGGGTGCCGAGCGCCGCTTCGGCAACCGGCCGTTCTACTACGCGGATCTGCGCGTCGATCCCGAGAACCACGACCGCGTCTACAGCCTGTGGACGCTGGTCTCGGTCTCCGACGACGGCGGCAAGAACTGGCGCGTGCTGGTGCCGTTCCGGGACATTCATCCCGACCATCACGCGATGTGGATTCACCCGCAGGACGGCCGGCACATCGTGCTCGGCAACGACGGCGGCGTGGCGATCAGCCGAGACCGGGGCGAGACCTGGCGCTTCGTGGAGAACCTTCCGCTGGCGCAGTACTACCACGTGCGCGTCGATGACGAGCAGCCCTTCAATGTCTACGGCGGGCTCCAGGACAACGGCTCGTGGCGCGGCCCGTCGTCGGTGTGGGAGAACGGCGGCATCCGCAATCATCACTGGGAGGAAGTCGGCTTCGGCGACGGCTTCGACACGGCGGCGGATCCGAGCGACCCGCGGCGCGGTTACGCGATGTCGCAGGAGGGATTCCTCTTCACGTGGGATCTCGAGACGGGCAAGCGCCGCATGATCCGCCCGGCGTCGCCCGACGGCACTCCCCTGCGCTTCAACTGGAACGCCGGCTTCGCGCAGGATCCCTACGATCCCGCGACGATCTACTTCGGCAGCCAGTTCGTCCATCGCAGCCGCGATCGCGGACTGACATGGGAAGTCGTCTCGCCGGATCTGACGACGAACGATCCCGAGCGTCAGCAGCAGGCGAAGAGCGGCGGACTGACGCCCGACGTGACGGGAGCCGAGAACAACACGACGATCGTGGCACTGGCCCCCTCGCCGATCGCGAAGGGCATGCTCTGGGCGGGCACGGACGACGGCCGCCTGCACCTGACGACCGACGGCGGCGCGAGCTGGGAAAGCCAAGAGAGCCGCCTGAAGGGCGTTCCGCAGGGTGCGTACGTGATTCACGTCGAGCCGAGCCGCCACGACGCGAAGCGCGCTTTCGTCGTGCTCGACGACCACCGCCGTGGCGACCACCGCGCCTACGCGCTGCGCACGGACGACGGCGGCCGCACGTGGAGGAAGCTCGCCACCGACAATGTACCGGGCTGGGCGCTCGTCATCGAAGAAGATCCTGTCGATCCCGAGTTGCTTTTCCTGGGCACCGAGTTCGGGCTCTTCGTGAGCCAGGATGGCGGCGCGTCGTTCTTCGCGTTCCGCCACGGTATTCCGGCGACGCCCGTCGCGGACGTCGTCGTCCACCCGCGCGAGCACGATCTCGTCGTCGCGACGCATGGGCGCGGCATCTTCGTCATCGACGACATCCGCCCGCTGCGGACGCTCGACGGGGAGGTGCGCGCGAAATCGCTCTTCGTCTTCGAACCGCCGCCCGCGCAGCAGCATGCGATCAAGCAGACGGGCGCATCGCGTTTCCCCGGCCATGGCGAATTCCGCGGCGCCAATCGACCCTACGGCGCGCTGATCTCGTTCTGGATCGAGGACGAGAAGCTCGAGGCGCCCTTCCCCGACAGCCGGGAGCGCGCGCGCCGCGCGGCGCTGGCGAAGCCGGACGCAAAGCCGGGCGACGATCCGTGGCCCAAGGCCACGATCGAGATTCTCGACGCGAACGGCACACGCATCCGGGGCTTCGAGACGCCGATCGGCCGCGGCCTCAACCGCGCGGTTTGGGATCTGCGGCGCGACCCCTTCGAGCGGCCGCGCGCCAATGAGGAGTGGGACGACGGCGCCGGGCCCGAGGTGCCGTGGGGCATCTACCGCGTCGTGGTGCGCCACGGCGAGCAGCGCGCAGAGACGCTCCTCGTCGTCTCCGCGGATCCGCGTCTCGGCATCACGAACGATGCGCGCCGCGCGTCCTGGGAGGCCACCCAGCGCGTCGGCGCTCTCGCGGAAGCGGTCGCGGGCGCCGTGCGGCGCATCGAAGACGTGCGCGCGGACGCGGAGCGACTGCGGTCTCGCGCGAGCGCGCGCCTGGCACCGCGCAATCGCGTCGACGAGAAGCCGCAGGCGCTCGTCGACATCGAGAAGCAGGTGCGCACGCTCCTCGATCTCCTGGACGGGGTCGAGCGCAAGGTCTGGGCTCCTCCGCGCGAGCAGGGTTACGTCGCCGACGATCACGCGTGGGCCAAGGTTTCCCGGGCGCGGATGATGATCGAATCGTCGTGGGACTCCCCGACTCCCGCCGCGCTGACCTACCTCGCCGAGGCCGAGGCAGCCGTCGCCGACGCCCTCGAGGCCGTCGACGCGCTCTTCGCGACGGAGATCCCCGATCTCCGCACCGCCGAGGCGGCACAGGATCTCGGTCCCTTCGCCGGAGCCGAGTCCCCGCTGCCGCGACCGACACGCTGAGACGCCGGGAGCGGCCGAGGTCGTGTGACAAACAGCGCCACTCCCCGGTTGTCACAGGAACGTAATGGCCCTGTGCGCGGCCTGCGCCCGACCTTTGGCCCCCGGAGGCCAGCGTCGGGATGGTCGAACCAAGCACCGTCGCGCTGAGCCCCGAGTTGGAGCGGTCGCTCGACTTGCTCTGGCTCGTGGATCACGCGACGCACGTCGCGCCCGCGACGACGGTCGAGGAGGTCGAGCGCGTCATGCGCGCGGCTTCGTTGCCCGAGATCGCCGTCTGCGAGGACGGCCGGCTGCTCGGCGTCTGCACGCGCGCCCAGATCGGCGCTCTCCTCGGTTCCCGCTTCGGCTACTCGGTGTGCGCGCGCAAGCTGATCGCCCAGTACATGAAGGACGACACGCTCGCCGTGACCCGAGGAACGGTCATCGGCGATGTGCTGAGCCGCGCGCTCTCGCGCGAGGGCCAGAGCTTCCACGATGCGATCGCGGTCCTCGAAGCGCCTTCGAACGACGCGGCCGCGGGGAGCTTCGTGGGCTTCATCGGCGTCCCGACGCTCTATCGCCTGCAGGCGGAGCTGCTGCGCCACCACACGCGCCTT
>CAZPJJ010000441.1:0-3561 GCA_964586535.1 uncultured Acidobacteriota bacterium
CTGTAGCGATGGAAGACGAACGCGCGCCACACCAGCCCCTGCGGATACACGGAGAGCCACGGATAGAGCAGCATCACCAGCGCCCAGAACTTCGGCCGCCGTTGCGGAAAGTCGAAGATGTACTCGGGCATGGCGAACCACACCGTCAGGACGAGCACGACCGCCGCGAGCGCGAAGCGGCGCAGGACGGGACGTAGCCGCGCTCGAAGGTCCTCCGCGTTCCACAACTGCCGCCGATCGAAGGCGCGATCGAAGACCAGCGCCGCGAAGCACGCGATGGCGATTCCCCAGAGCGCGACGAGGATGTGCACGCTCGGCCTGTAGATCGCCACGATCACCGGCAACGCCACGAAAACCAGCGCCACCTCGGCGGCGAGAAACACCAAGCGCCAGCGCCCGCGGAACACCACGCTCGACGCGTCGCCTAGTGGTGGGCCCGCGCGGCGGAACGAAAAGCGCTCTTGGCGTTCCGGCGGCATGCGTGAACGATAGCCGAGGCGAAACCGGAGGCAAGCGAAGCTTGCGGTACGAGCACCGCACCGATCGGCGCGCGCGGCCTCGCTTCAGACCGGCAGCGCGATCGAGAAGCGCGTCCCCTCGCCTTCCGCGGACTCCACCCAGATTCGTCCGCCGTGATGCGCGACGATCTGCGCCGAGATGTAGAGCCCGAGACCCGCGCCGC
This sequence comes from uncultured Acidobacteriota bacterium, assembly GCA_964586535.1. Classification (GTDB taxonomy): domain Bacteria; phylum Acidobacteriota; class Polarisedimenticolia; order J045; family J045; genus CAZPJJ01. The sequence goes on from CAZPJJ010000441.1 coordinate 683, forward strand.
GCCGGCCGAGCACATCGTCGACGCCGAAGCGATGCAGCTTGCGGAAGAGCGAGGCTTGCTTCGTCGGCGGGATCGGGTCGCCGTCGTTCCAAACCGAGATGATCACTTCGTCGCCCGTGCGCTCGGACTCGATCACGACGTGCCCGCCCAGTGCTCCGTAGCGCACGGCATTGCCGATCAGGTTGTCCAGCACGACGAGCATCATTTCTTCGTCGGCCATGACGACGAGATCGTTGCGAATGCACCAGTTGAGCTTGACGTCGCGCGCCTGGATCCTCTCGCGCAGATCGTGGACGACCGGCTGCACGATATCCTCGGCGACGCGCAGCGCCTCGCGCTCGATCGCGAACTCGCCCGCTTCGATGCGCGCGAGCTGATGGTACTTGCGGATGATCCCGTCGAGATCTTCGATCGTCGTGACGAGCGCGGCGCTCGCCGAACGCGCCGAAGGGCTCGCGAGTCCGCAATCCTCGAGCCGGTGGAACTGCACGCGGGCTTCGTCACGCGCCTCGCCCAGGCGGTGGCCGACGACGGCGAACATGTCGAGGTAGTTGCGGTTGATCGTCGCCATCGCCTCGCGCTGCGCGACGACCTCGCGGTGGGTCTCCTCGATGCGGGTCGCCATGTCGTTGAAGCCGGCGGCGACTTCGCCGATCTCGTCCCTGGTGCGCACCTCGGCGCGGGTCGAGAGCGCCCCCGCAGCGAAGCGCTGCTGCGACTGCTCCAGCTCCTCGAGCTGCCGGAAGCTGGGCCGCGAGATCACGTAACTCAGAACGATGCCCGCGGTCATCACCGCGAGGAGCACGCCGAAGAGCGCGTAGAGCGTGCCGCGCTTGCCTGCCTCGTGGATGCGCTCGAGTTCGCCGATGTAGAGCATCCCGATGATAGAGCCCTCGGGGTCGCGGATCGGCTCGTAGCGCGAGAGATACCAGTCATTGACGACCCACGCGCGGCCCGTCCACGGCTCGCCGCGGCCGAGCGTCTGCTCCGCGACCTCGTCCGAGACGGTCGTTCCGATCGCGCGCCGCCCGTCGTCTTTCAGCACCGTGGTCGCGATGCGCGTGCGGCCCATGAAGATCGTCGCCGTCCCGACGCGACGGCCCTCGTAGATCTCGTCCTCGAAGAGCTGCTCTTGAATCTCGTCGACGATCCCATAGGCGCAGTTGAGCAGGGTCGCCGCGACGACCGCGCCCTCGGCCCTTCCGGTGCCGCCGAAGATCGGCCGCGCGACGAAAAGCAGCATCCCTGCGTCCTCGGCCGCTTCTCCACACCGCTCCGGGAGCGGTAGGCCTTGCTCGACGAGTTTCTCGGCCGGAATCCGCACGAATCCCGAGAGCGGCACGCCCTGCCGGATCGACTCCGCGAGCTTCGGAATCTCGATCGAACCCGCGGGCTTTCCGCCCGCGCGAGCGAGAACGCGCCCGCTGGGGTCCACCACGCCGAGGAGATCGAGGCGCCAGTCTTCGCGGGCCACGTCGAGAGCGCTCGTCAGCTCGGGATCTCGAGAATCGAGCGACCGGAGCGCGTTATCGCGAGCCAGGAAGGTCGCCACGATATCCAGCGCCCTCTCACGGGAGGCGAGGCTCACCCAGCCTGCGCGGATGTTCGTCTTCATCCGCAGGCTGACGCCGTCGATGACGAGTGTGTCGATCCAGTGCACCTGAGCCGCGGAGAGAATCAGAGCGAGCACGACCGAGAGCGCGGCGAAGAAGAGCCCGTACTTGCGCGAGAGCTTCATATCAGGGCCTCGCGAGGGTGGGCGCAGTCTGACGCCGGATTCTCCCGACGTAAACCGCACCGGAGAGAGTAAATTACGCCCTTGTCAGCCTCAAGGGCCGCAGCCCACCAATCCCCGCGGTCTTTGAGTCAGGGAGGTCCTCATGCGACGCGCTCTCGCCCTGCTCGTGCCATCTCTGCTCTTCCTCGCGCTCTTCGCTCCCGCCACGGCCCAAAGCGGCCCGCTTGCGGAGCCGCACCAGCGCATCCGAGACCTCGTCGTCGATCACTTCCTGGGCGGCCGGACCGACGGCGTCCGCGTCGTCGCGATTCCCGCGGAGATCCTGCCTGGCGACGACATCGCCTTCCGCTGGACCATGGGCGAAGTCGTCCTGCCCGAAGGGACGGCCTGGTTCGCACTGGCCGACGAGACGCCGGGAATCATGGGATTCCACCCCGTGACCCACGTCTTCATGGATCGTGCGTTCCGCGTGATCGAGACGCGCCGCGAGACCTTCTACCCGCGCGTCTACGTCGACGGCATCCGCCGCGGTCTCACGACGCTGATCGAGTACCGCGCGCTTCCCAACCCCAACCCGCCCAAGCGCGAGCCCGTCGTCAGCCCCGGAAAGGACGGCCCGGCGGCCGACTTCAGTTACAGCGAGTTCTACGCGGTCATCATCGAAGGCGACGTCCCCGCGGGCGCCTCCTACTCGGAGTTCTGGTCGGACCCGGTACAGATGTTCCGCCTCCTCCTCGAGTTCGGTTACGCCGAGGACAACATCCACGTCCTCTACGGCGAGGGCCATGACGAAACCGAGTTCGCCTGTGAGTACTACCGCGAGCAGATGGTGGACTGGGCCGCGTACAAGCAGGACGTGCGCAACGTCTTCACGTGGATGAAGGACGGCAACGCAGGCGAGGGCGTCGCACGCGTGACCGCCGACGATTTCGTGTTTCTCTTCACCTTCGATCACGGCAGCGGCAACGCGGCATGCGAGGCGCAGCTCTGTTTGATGGACGGCTGCATGCCGGACACCGAATTCGCCTCGTACTTCAATCAGATTCCCTACAAGCACCGCGCCGTGGACATGCAGCAGTGCAACTCGGGCGGCTTCATCGACAACTTGCAGAACGCGACCACGGTGATCTCCACCGCCGCC
>CAZPJJ010000442.1:0-3552 GCA_964586535.1 uncultured Acidobacteriota bacterium
TTTGATGCGCCCTTCGCCGCCCCCTCCCGCCTCGGTGACGCCGAGATGCAGGGGATAGGAGCTGCCGACGGCATCGAGCCGCTCTGCCAGGAGCCGATAGGCTCGCGTCATGACCTGAGTGTTGGATGCTTTCATCGAAATCACGATCGAGCGAAAGCCGCGATCCTCGCAGATGCGAACGAACTCCAGGGCCGATTCGACCATGCCGAGCGGCGTGTCGCCGAAGCGATGGAGAATCCGGTCAGAGAGCGATCCGTGATTGGTTCCGATTCGCATCGCGACGCCGTGCTCTCGAACCCGGTCGACGAGGGGTGCGAAGAGATCGTGCAGGCGCGCCAGGTCGCGTTCCCAGCGCGCGGCGTCGTATGCGCCTTCCTTGAGCGTCTTCTTGTCGGCGAAATTGCCTGGGTTGATGCGCACCTTCTCGACGTGCGGAACGACCTGGAGCGCGATCTTCGGCGAGAAGTGAATATCCGCGACGAGCGGCACGCGGATGCCTTCTTGTGCCAGAAGGCGCCGGATCTCCGGCAACGCTTCGGCGTCGGGCGTCGACGGAACCGTGACTCGGACGATCTCGCAGCCCGCACGCGCGAGCTGCGCAATCTGCGCGGCGGTCGCTGCGGCGTCGGCCGTGCGCGTGGTGGTCATCGACTGAATGGCGATCGGTCGCCCGCCACCGATCACGATGTCGCCGATCGCCACCTCGAACGTGCGACGCCGCGCCGGCGCGAGCACGATCGGTCTCGGCGCCATCGAGAGCGGGTCAAAGGCCATAGAGATCGCTACCCCGGCCGAGCATCTTCACCTGACGATCCCACTGGTACTTCAGGATCAGCATGATGCGGAAAGTCACATCGGCGATGCGGCGCTCGGTGCTCTTCCAGTCCTTTTCGAGACGCATCCACGAACCGTAGACGGCCTTCTGGCCGAAGTACTTGGTGGGCAGGTCCCAGCGTCCATCCTTTTCCTGCTGGGCCAAGAGCCATTCGACGTAAGACATCAGGACGGGATAGCGGTTGATCAGCCCCAGGCGCGCGAAGTTCTCGAGCAGGTAAAGCAACTCGTCGAGATTCCCGTTCTCGAGATAGCCTTCGATCGGCTGCAGACGTATGCCCCAGCCGCGAGGGATCGGTCCGCGAACCGTGCGAATCGCCCCCAGCTCCTCGCCCAACTCCTGATAGTCCTCCGACATCACGTAGTCGAAGATCTTCTTGAGCATCGTGCGGAAGCGGATCGAATCGAGTAACTCCGGGGTGTGGGCGAAGACGCGCAAGATGTGCGTATCTGGGATGAAACAATATCCGGAGTCCAGGGCGTCACGTTTGAAGAGCGGCAAGCCGACGCCCACATGTTCGACCGGGCTTCGGGAGACGGGATCGGAAACGAACGCGCTCACGCGGAAGAGGAGGTCCTCGATCGCTTCCATGACCTTTCGCTCGGCCGTCCACCCACCGCGAGCCAGGAGCCCGAGCGTCACCGTGCGGAGGAACCAGATCACGAGCCGCTCGCGCACGGGATCTTGCTTCACCTGCGACTTGAACTCGTAAAGCGGCATCTCCTTCTTCTGCGTCAAGTAAGTCTTCAGCAGCTTCGCTGACTTGCGGACCTCCTTGACCTCGCGGTTCCAGGTGTATTCGTAGAGCTCCCAGAGCACGCGTTCGGTCGTTCGCTCGGCATCGCGCAGATTGGCCGAGTGAATCTTGCCGGACCACGTTCCATCTTGGCGCTGATAGCGCAGGTGAGCCTTCGCGGGAGCCCACTTGAGCAACTCCGCGTGCAGTTTCGCGATGTTCGGATCCGCGACGGTGAGCGAGTGAAGCTCCGTGAGCACGCGGTAGCGAGTCGGCGTGCTTGCATGGAGAACGAGCCATTCGCTCGGGTCCGCGCGCATGGGCGACTTCCAGTCGGCCATCGAGTCATCTCCGCACGGAGGACGCTGCGGCCCTTCGTGTCTTTTTCATCGACGTGAGAACGCCGAAGCGATTTGCGGCAGAAATACTCAAGCCGAGCGCTGCTGCCGATCGCGCCGTGCCTCGAACGCCTCGATCATTCCTACGAAGCGTCCGAAGAGATCCCATGCATCGTGAGGGCCTGGGGCGGCTTCGGGATGGAATTGCACCGTGAAGAGCGACGCATCCTCATGAACGAGCCCTTCGACGGTTCCATCGTAGAGGCTGCGATGCGACACGCGCAGCGGCGCCGGCAAACCGTTCTCGTCCACCGCGAAACCGTGATTTTGAGACGTGATCGCCACGATCCCGCTCGATTCTTCGCGAACGGGGTGATTGATCCCCCGGTGGCCGAACTTCAATTTGTACGTGCGGCCGCCCAGTGCCAGGGCCACGAGTTGGTGTCCCAGGCAGATGCCGAAGATCGGAAGCCGGCCGACGATGGGCCGCAGATTGTCGATGAGATGGCCACAGAACGCGGGATCGCCGGGGCCATTCGAAAGAAAGACCCCATCGGGCTGCAGAGCGAGGATCTCGTCCGTCGAGGTGGAGGCAGGGACTCGGGTCACCCGCAGTCCCGAAGCCGTCAGTAGACGCAGTATGTTGGTCTTGACGCCGTAGTCGATCGCGACGACATGGTGCCCTGTCGTCGCCGCCACGGGAGCCCCCGCGAGCGCTCCCGGCCCCTCGGTCCAAACCTGCGGGGCACGACACGTGACCTCGGAGACGAGATCGCGTTCTTCGAGCCGTATCGACGACCTCGCGTACAGGAGCGCCGCTTCGGCGCTCGCTCCCGTCATGTCGATGCAACCTCGAAGAACCCCCTGCGAGCGGAGGTGGCGGGTCAACGCGCGCGTGTCGATACCTTCTATCCCCACGATGCGGTGGGTCTTCAGGTAGTGGTCCAGAGAAGCGCGAGCACGCCACGAGGAGGCGAAAGTCGTGCTCTCGCGAACCACGAAACCAGCGACATGCGGCGCCTGAGACTCGGGATCCTCTTCGTTGACACCCGTGTTTCCTACGTGCGGGACGGTGAGTGTGACGATCTGGCCGCGATACGAAGGGTCGGTCAGGATTTCCTGGTAGCCCGTCATCCCCGTATTGAAAACGACTTCGCCCGTGGCTCGACCCGCATGCCCCAACCCACGGCCCTTGAACACGCGGCCGTCTTCGAGGGCCAGGATTGCTTCCATGCACGCTCCCCGAGCGGGGCGCGCTCGTCCCGCGTGGTCGCGATGACCCACCCGCGGCCGGCCCGATGCCCCGTAAAACGAGTGGCAATTCTAACGGAAGTGTCGTGATTCAGGCAAGATGCGCGTGGCGAGATGCGATGTTTGACACCCCATGGGGGCGCTGCTAGAGTCTCGCTTCGCTTCGCGACGCTGCTCGGCAGCGCACGAGGAAGCGTGCGTCGAAATACCGCAAGAGCGCGAACACGGGACACCCGCGCAGCGCTCGACCGGGGCTCTCGCCGGCCTTCCCGGCTCGCGAGCATCCCGGGGCGACGCGGAGTTCGGCGTGGACGGCGAGGATCGGGGCGGATAGATCCAGGCGCGTAGCTCAGTGGGAGAGCGCTACCTTGACACGGTAGAGGTCAGGGGTT
>CAZPJJ010000443.1:0-3550 GCA_964586535.1 uncultured Acidobacteriota bacterium
CCTGACGCACGATCACCGCGCCATGCGCCTGCCGCGCGATGCGCCCCGTCTCGAACGTGATCGTCCGCCCGCCGATCTCGACGGCGACGTTCTGTCCTTCCGCGTGCGTCACGGCGACTCCATGCGCAGGTCCGTCCACGGCGGCTGCGCGAGCACCATCACCTTGGGCTTGCCCTCGAGCGAGGTCGCGCGGTTCGCGCCATGCGGCGTGAAGTCCGGCACGAGCCGCCCGCCCTCGTCCGGCCGCGCCTCGCGCCAGCGCATCAGCACGCGCCAGCCGCCTTCTTGCGGCAGCGCCTCGGCGACGAGCGGCGGTCCCTCACCCGCCGCCGTCTTCGGCCGGAACGCAATGCGCCACACAGGATGGTATTGGCAGCGCACCTCGCCGATCGTGAAGTCGTCGATCGGCGGCATCAGCCAGAGCTGGCTCATCTCGTCCGCCGTCGGGGTGCGATAGACGACCGCGTCGCCCTCGCGATCGATGACGGCGAGTTGCTCGGGGCGCAGCGCCTCGGGGCTCGCCGCCCCGAGCACCGGCAAGAGCACCGTGCGCAGCGTCGCCTCGTCGGGGCGCTCCATCGATGGCGTCAGCGAGCAACCCGCCGCACCGGCTGCGACGACGGCCACGACGGCCACGGCGAGCGCCGCCCGTGCCGCGAGTCCGGCGGCCGCTGTCGCGCCCGCCCTCGGCCGAGACGTCCATCCGTACGCGCAGTGGCTCGGCATCGCCTGACCTCCTGGTTGAATGGGAACGTCTACAATACCGCCCCCACTCCCCGCTCACACGGGCCGCGCGCGTGCCCAGCATGCATGGCCCGGAGGCTCCCGGATGTCCGGACCGCTCGACGCCCTGCTACGCCCACGCTCCGTCGCCGTGATCGGCGCTTCCTCCAATCGCCACTCGCTCGGCGGGATGGTCACGCACCGGCTCTTCGCGGCGGGCTATGCGGGAGCGATCTACCCTGTCAATCCGCGCCAGCAGGCCGTGCATTCGACGAAGGCCTATCCCTCGCTGCTCGCGATTCCCGACCCCATCGATCTCGCGATCGTCGTCGTCCCGCGCGACGCGGTGCTGGCGGCGGCCGAGGAATGCTGCGCCAAGGGCGTGGGCGCGATCGCCGTCATCACCTCGGGCTTCAAGGAAGCCGGCACCGAGGGCGCGGCGCTCGAGCGGCAGCTCGCCCAGCGCCTGCGCGAGGCCGGCGTGCGCTTCATCGGCCCCAACTGCATGGGCCTCTTCAACACGCATCCCGACCTGCGCCTCGACGCGACCTTCTCGCCGACGCCGCCGCTCGCGGGCCCCGTCGGCTTCGCCTCGCAGTCGGGGGCGCTCGGCGTCGTCGTGCTCAACGTCAGCCGCGACCGCGGCCTCGGCTTCTCGCACTTCGTCTCGCTCGGCAACAAGTCCGACATCGCCGAGAACGACATGCTCGCCGCCTGGGAGAACGACCCGGACGTCCCGGTCGTCACGCTCTATCTCGAGTCGTTCACCGACGCGGGCGGCTTCCTCGAACGCGCGCGCGCCGTGACGCGCAAGAAGCCCGTCGTGCTGCTCAAGGCGGGCCGCACCGCGGCGGGCGCGCGCGCCGCGTCGTCGCACACGGGCGCGCTCGCCGCCGCCGATACCGGCACCGATGCGCTCTGCCGCCAAGCGGGAGTGATCCGCGTGGCGACGGTCGACGAGATGCTTGACACCGCGCTCGTGCTCTCGCGCTGCCGTCCGCCGCGCGGCCCGCGCGTCGCGGTGCTCACCAACGCCGGCGGCCCCGGGATCATGGCGTCGGACCGCCTCGCCGAACTAGGCTTCGAGCTGGTCGCGCTGCAGCCGAAGACGCGCGCGGCGCTCGACGCGCGGCTGCCGCCGCAGGCGTCGTCCGCGAACCCCGTTGACGTGCTGCCCTCGGCCTCGCCCGACGACTACGCGTTCTGCCTCGAGCGCCTGCTCGAGGACGACGGCGTCGATGCGGTCGTGACGATCGCCGTGACTCCCCCGCTCTTCGATCCGCTGGACGTGCTGCGCGCGCTGACGCCCGTCGCACGCGCCAGCGAGAAGCCCGTGCTCACGGTCTTCATGGTCGAAGGCGAGTTCTTCGCGCGCATCCACGCCGTGAGCGATCCGCCGCCGATCTTCCGCACTCCCGAGCCCGCCGCGCAGGCGCTCGCGCACGCCCTCGCCGACGCGCGCGCCCGCACGGCGCCGGAGCGGCCGCTCGCCGAGCCGGCGCAGGACGACGCGCGCATCGCGGAGATCATCGCGGCCGGGACGCCCCCGGGGGGCGGCTACCTCGAAGCCGACGCGACCTTCCAGATCCTCGAGGCCGCGGGGCTGCCCGTCGCGCCGTGGCGCCTCGTCGCCACCGATGCCGACGCCGTCGCCGCGGGCGCCGCGATCGGCTTCCCCGTCGTGCTCAAGGCGGCGGGTGCGACGCTCATCCACAAGTCCGATGTCGGCGGTGTGGCCCTCGGCATCGCGAGCGAGGCCGCGCTCGCTGCCGAGGTCGCGGCGATGCGCGCGCGCCTCATCGCGGCGGGCGCGGCGCCGGGATCGTGGCGCTGGTTCGTGCAGGCGATGCGGCCCGGCGGGCGCGAGATCATCGTCGGCGCCAGCCGCGACCCGAGCTTCGGCCCGCTCGTCATGGCCGGGCTCGGCGGCAAGTACGTCGAGGTGCTCAAGGACGTGCGCTTCGCGATGGCGGCGCTTCGCGAGGGCGAGGCGCTCGGCATGCTCACCGAGCTGCGCGGCGCCCGGCTGCTGACCTGCACGCGCGGCGAACCCGGCGTGGCCCTCGACGCCGGCGCCGACGCGATCGAGCGCATCGCGGCCCTCGTGCGCCGCCATCCCGAAATCGCCGAGCTCGACATGAACCCGCTGCTGCTCTTCCCCGAACGCGAACGGACGGTCGTCGTGGACGCCCGCATCCGCGTCGACGCGGGGGGGCGCTGAGCGAACCCCGCGGGCGACGGGCGCCTGCCGTGACATGCCGGGGGCAGGCGTGGATAATCCCCCGGCCTCGGCGCGGGTCCCATCGGCTCGGCACGGGGAGGAGGTCTTCCATGCGTTCGCTTCGAGCTTTGTGGCTCGCGCTCGGCGCGGCTGCGTTCGTCTTCGTTCCCGCTTTCGCTCAGGACCAGCCCGCCGCCGCGGCGACACCCGCCGCCGAGACCGCGCCCGCCACCGAGGAAAAGGCCGACGAGGGCCCCTCCACCTGGGGCGCCGGCATCTTCGTGGGATTCATCGCGGGCGATGAAATCAGCGACATCTCGTTCGACGGCGCCACGCCCGAACTCGATGACGCGGTGGTCTTCGGCGGCAAGGTCTACTTCCGCATGAGCGACCGCTGGCGCCTGGACACCCGGCTGGGTATCGCGCCCACGAAGGCGCTCAACACGCCCAAAGGCGACATCGACGCGACGCTCTACTACATCGACTTCGCCTTCGTGCCGATCTTCGGGAAGGGCCGCTTCACGTGGGGGATTCCCTTCGGCGCGGGCTGGTCGACCCTCCAGGACGACGAGCCCTTCTCCGAGATCGGCGCCGTCCCTGGCGCGG
>CAZPJJ010000444.1:0-3531 GCA_964586535.1 uncultured Acidobacteriota bacterium
TTCTCCCAATCGATGACGAAACCCAGGCCGGCCTCGAGGACCGACGTCGTCTCGTCGATGTCGTTGCCGTAGAGAGGAAGGGCAGCCTCGAGGCGGAGCGAGTCTCGCGCGCCGAGTCCCGCTGGAAGAACGCCCTCGCTTCGTCCCGCGTCCAAGAGGGCGTCCCAGAGCGGACCGGCATCCTCCGGAGAACAGAAGATCTCGAAGCCCTGCTCGCCCGTGTAGCCGGTACGGCTCACGCGCACGCGCTTCCCCGCGACCAGGCCTTCCGAGGCGGTGTAGTACTTGATCCCGAGCGCGTCGAATCCCTCCGAGAGTCCCGCCACGATTCCGCGGGCTTTCGGCCCCTGAAAGGCGATGAGAGCTGTCGCGTCCGAGACGTCCTCGACCACCGCATCGAAGCGCTTCGCGTTCTCGACGATCCAGTCCACATCCTTGAACCGGTTGGAAGCGTTGATGACGAAAAGAAAACGATCGGCAGCGAGCCGATACGCAAGGATGTCATCGACGAAAGTTCCCTCTGGCGTCGTCAAACACGAGTAGACGACCTTTCCGTCGACCAAAGCGGAGAGCCTCGATGGGGTCAGGTAGTCCGCGACGGCCGCAGCCTGCGGGCCCCGAATCTCGACTTCTCCCATGTGGCTAACGTCGAATGCTCCCGCCGCGAGGCGCACGGCCCGGTGTTCCTCCATGAGGCCCGAGTACTGCACCGGCATGGAGAACCCCGCGAAGGGGACGAGCTTTCCACCAAGGGACCGGTGGCGGTCCCAAAGCGGGGTCTTCGCGACTTCGACGGGACTGTCTGAGGGCGAGGTCATGCCTGGCTCCGTGGCGATCCGCAGCGACGCTCGATTGGGCGGAAAGCGGACTCTAGCACCGGCCCGCGGAATGCGGCAATAGACGCTGCGAGGGAGCCTCAGCGCTCGCGCCAACTGTCGGCACGACGGTCGTAGCAAAGCGCGCGAACACGGGCGCCGGCGCCGCTGACGACGATCGCGCAGAGATGCGCATCGCCATCGGAGATCGTGAGACTCCCCGGGGTCGCGTCCCCATCCGGGGTGAAGACCGCGATCCTGCTCGCACCGAAGCGGACCGCCGGATCGCTGCGGGTCAGCCGGCGCCCCGCGGGTGGGAGTCCGGCGACAGACGGCCAGGGAACCCTCCGTAGGCCGGCGCGACCGTGATCGCCGCGCACGGAGAGAGGAGCCTCGCAGGAGTCGATTCCTGCAAGGACATCGCTTCGAGTGACCCCGTCCCCGTCGCCATCGGCGCAGATCGACATCGGCTCGCCATCGCCGGTCTCGGCGAAGACGAGAGCGATCGTGCGTTGCTCGGTCACGGCCCGAACTCCGGCCTCTCGCATCCGTCCCGCGAGAGCGCGAGCCGCTCCTTCGACCTGGCGAGCGCTAGCCGCCGGGGCCAGCGCCCCGACGGCCAGCGTCACCAGGATGGCGACGACGGCGAGTCCTTGAACGATCGAGATCAATCCCGCGCCCGCCTCGCCGCCAGATCTCACGAACGTCCGCTCGCGGGAGGATTGGCGGTCACCTTGTCGCGCAGCTTCTCGAGCATCTTGGGACCGATACCCTTGACGGCGAGAAGATCGTCCACGGTGCGGAACGGCCCGTTCTCCTGCCGGAATGCCACGATGCGAGCCGCGAGCGCGGGACCCACTCCGGGAAGCGACTGAAGTTCCTCGGATCCTGCGCTGTTGAGATCCACGCGGTGTGCCGAGGCGGCGCCTGTCGCGACGAGTTGGACCGAGGGCGAGCCATCGGCATGCGCCGCAACCAGGCCAAGAGTGACGACGAGCAGGGCCAACACGAGAGAGACGAACGTTTGCTTCATCGGGTTCCTCCTCACGCGGGCACTCTCTCGGCCCGCTCGAAGCCCCAAAGCAACGTTCGTGCCCAGCCAGAACCGGCTTCCGAGCCCGAGGTGCGCGAATTCCGTCCGCCGACGGGCACGCAGCGCCCGCGCGCGTCCGAATCCGTACTCAATCGCGCTATCCTCGCGAGACGCGGAGGCGGCCATGGAGAAAGAGTTCATCTACACCAAGGAGCGGCTTCGCTTCGTGCTCGAGAAAATCCTCGAAGACGACGTGAGAGAGGGTGCGCGGTACCTGGATACGGAGCACGCAGAAGAAGGCTTCGAGAAGCGCGCCGTGCTCGAGTTCCTCTTGTGGTTCCTTCAGGAAGCCTTCCCGGACAACTTCTCTTTCGCCTGCCGATTCACCGATCTCGAAAGCGACTATCCGATCGACATCGCGCGCGCGATCGCAGAGGGACGAGGCTGGAGCAACTCGGGAACGGACGAGCAAGCGCCGCCCTCGAACGTAATTCAGGTCGACTTCAAGAAGACTCCCGGATCGAACGATTCAGATCGCCCCTGATGCATGTCAGGGTTGGACTGGCGCGCGGGGCTCTTCCTCGCGAGTCGCCGGCGTCGACGCTTCGGTTGTTTGTCCTCGCGCCGTCAGCATCACCTGCTTATAGACATCCAGCGCGAGCACCGAGACCGCGAACAGAATGATGAAAACGAAACCGAACTGCAGAACTCTCTCTCTGATGCGCATCGGCAGGTCGCGGCGCGCGACCATCTCCGAGAGCAGGATCACGATCTGTCCGCCATCGATGACGGGAATGGGCAGAAGATTGAAAAGCCCGAGCTGCATACTGATAAAAGCGAGCAGCCAGACGAAGGGCACGAACCCCTGCGAGGCGACTTCCTGTGAGACGCGGGCGATCTCGAGCGGACCGGAGAGTACTTTCGGAGAAATCGCGAGCCGCACGAGCCTGGAAAGCACGTCGAAAAGCATCGTGACGTTGTCCTGCGCCATGCGCAGCGACTCGCGAAACGCCTCGACGGGTCCCTCGACGACGCGCGTCGCCTGCCCGAAGACGATTCCAATGCGGGGAACGCCGTCTTCACCCGCGAGTGGAACGACCTCCGCGGTGACTTCCGCTTCTCCGCGGACCATCGAGAGCCGCAAAGTCTTGCCCGCGCTCGCCGAAACGATGCGCACGAAGTTCTCTGGTCCGCCCGGATAGTGCCCATCGACGGTGATGACGCGATCGCCCGCGAGGAGCCCCGCCGCTTCCGCCGGGGATCCCGGCACGACGCTCCCGACGATGATGGGGGTTCGGACGCGAATACCATCGCGGCCGAGTCCACTGATTTCGTCGATGTCGAGTTCGACGTCTTTCTGCAGGCGCTCATCCCCGCGCACGATCGTGTACACGAGGCGTCGCCCCGCGGGCAGCGCCACGGCCTGGCCGTAGTCCTCGAGCGAAGCGAGAGTCTTTTCACCGATGGCGACGATCTCGTCCCCGGGCTCGAGACCCGCGCGTTCTGCTGCCGAACCTTCCGCGATGCTCTCGATGACGGGGGGGCCCTCGGGAATGTCCGCAACGGGCACGCCGCTGACGAAAAGCGCCCACCAGAGGAAGATCGCCAGACCGATGTTCATGGCCGGTCCGGCGAGATAGACGATCACGCGCTGCCAACGAGGTTTCGCCGTGAAGTGATCCG
>CAZPJJ010000445.1:0-3523 GCA_964586535.1 uncultured Acidobacteriota bacterium
CGTGCGGCGGCCGGCCGGAGCGAGTCCGAGTTCGTCGAAAAGCACGGTCCGAAGCTGTTGCGGAGACTTGATGTTGAAAGCATGGCCGGCAAGCGCGTGTATTTCTCGCTCGAGGCGAAGCAGTTCCTGCTCCATCTCGATCGACATGCGCGTCAGCATGCCTACGTCGACGAGAATTCCCGTCGCCTCCATCTCCTCGAGAATCGCAACGAGTGGCCCCTCGACGTCGGCGAAGAGGCGCGTCAGGTGCTCGCGCTCGAGCTCCGCTGCGAGGACTTCACGCAATCTCCACGCGACGACGGCGTCCTCGACGGCGTAGCGCGCGACGTCGGGAATCGGCACGAGATCGAGTGTGACCTCGCCCTTGTCGGTCTTCGAGACTTCTCGATAAGCGATCATCGACTCGCCCAGATAGCGCCGCGCGAGATCGTCGAGGCGATTGGAGACGAGGCCGCCGGGCTCGAGCAGCTGCGCCGCGATGAGCGTGTCGAATAGCGGTCCCGCGACGACGATCCCGGCCGCGCGGAGGACCGCCAGATCGAAGCGCGAGTTCTGGCCCACCTTCAAGCGCTGCTGATCGGCGAAAAGAGGCGCGAGGAGTTCGCGGGCTTCGCCCCAGGCAACTTGCGCCCCTTCGCCCCGATGCCCCACGGGAACGTACGCGCCGCTGTCCGGCGCGAAAGCGAGGGAGATGCCGACGAGGCGCGCGTGCCGGGCGTCGAGCGAGTCCGTCTCGGTGTCGAAGGCGAGGGGCGCCTCCGCGCGGGCCGCTCGTTCGACAAAGCGCACGAGCTTCTCGCGCGAGTCCAGGATTTCCACCAGGAGCGCGTCGGCAGCGCGCGTCTCGCTTGCGATCGCGGGCTCCGAACTCGCGGCTTCTTCTTCCATCTCCTTGGTCAGCGTGCGAAAACCGAGCCGCTGAAAGAGATCGCGAGCCACAGAGGCGTCGCGGCGATCGAAGCGCAGCGCTTCGAGGTCGAGCGGAAAACCGATCTCGAGCGGGATGTCGACGAGCCTGCGCGAGAGCCGCGCCTGCTCCTCGTGCTCGACGAGCGCGAGCCACGTCTTGGGCTGCGTCTTCTTCTCGAGATCGCGCAGCACCTTGGTGATCGCACGCGGCTGGGCGTCCGGCGTCAGTTCCGCGGCAGCCTCGAAGCGCGCGGCGAGGTCGTCGGCTTGTTCGCCTCCCGCGGCGCGCTCGATTTCGGCCAGCCGCAGGGCGACATCGCTCAGCGCCGCGACGGCATCGCGCAAGCCGGCCTTGTCGTCGGCCTCGAGAGCCGCCAGCGATTGCTCCCGTCCGCGCCACAGGGCTTCGAAGAGCTTCGCGCGGGCGAGGACGGGCTCGATGCCGCCGTAGCGCACGATGAGCGCCTTGGCGGTCTTCTCGCCGATCCCGGGGACGCCCGGCACGTTGTCGGTCTGATCCCCCATGAGCGCGAGCACGTCCGCGACGTGCTCGGGACGCACGCCGAAGACCTCGCGCACACCTTCAGGATCCATCAGCAGGTCGTTCTTCGCCGGATTGAGCACGTGGATGCGCTCGCCGACCAGCTGGTAGAGGTCCTTGTCGGCGGTGACGATGACGACGTCGCGACCTTCGGCCCGGGCCTGACTCGCCAGCGAGGCGATCACGTCATCGGCTTCGAATCCCTCTCGTTCGACGATCGGCCAGCCGAGGGCCCGCGCGGCATCGCGGGCGAGTTCGAATTGCGGAACGAGATCTTCTGGCGGAGGCGGCCGGTGCGCCTTGTACTCGGCGTAGAGCGTGTCGCGATGCGTCGGGCCCTCGAGGTCGAACGCGATCCCCAGATGCCGGGGTTTCCAGTCGCGGAGGATCTTTCGCACCGTGGCGATGAACCCGTAGACGGCGTTGGTCGGCGTTCCATCCGGCGCGCTCAGGCGCGAAATGGCGTAGAAGGAGCGGAAGACGGTGTAAGTGCCATCGACGAGGAAGAGCGCTCCCTCGGGCACGGGACGTGTGTCGGACATCGCGGGCTCTCCTTCTCGCTTCGCGGCTCGCGGCTCGCGACCTTGCCGGCGTCTCGCAATGCGGCCCGCAGAATAGCGCGCCCGCAAAAGAAGCGAGGCGGGCCGGAGCCCGCCTCGTCCGTCGAGAGCGCGGACGCGGGTCTCGGTCTAGAAGGGCGCGAAACCCTGGTCGGCGAAGTACTGGTCGCGAAGCCGTACCTCGAGTTGCTGGAGGCTCTCGAGGTGGTCTTTCTCCCAGGTTGCAAGGAAACGGAAGACCTTCGCCGATTCCTCGTCCGGGCACTCGGTCGCGGCTTGCGAGTAAAAGTCGATGGCCGTCCTTTCGAGCATGACGCCGGCAGCGACCACGCCCATCTCGAAGGCGCCGCCTTTGACGCGCTTGAGGAAATCGGGGGTGATGACCTCGCTGTGGTCGAGAGCGCCGAGGTTCTCGGGGGTGGCCGGCACGGCCCAGCGGCCATCCTTCAGCAAACTCTCGAAGTTCCGCTCGAGAAAGCGCTTGTGCGCTTCTTCGTCGTCCGCGAGGCTCAGAAACATCTGCCGCGCCGAAGGGTCTTCGGCTTTCTCGGCAGCGGCCTTGTAGATCTCGAGTCCGCGCAGCTCGGTGATGATGGCCGTCTTGACGGCTTCCAAGACGACGCGCTTGCTGGCTTCGTTCATGACTCGCCTCCATGGCCGCGCGCTGGGCGAGGCCGCGACTGCTGCGGATTGTAGCCCGGGCGGCGGATCGCGCCGCTCAGCCCTCGCTGGGCGCCGGAAGCTTCGCGTGCCGCTCGAGAATGCCCATCGCGGCGCGCAGCGAGTAGGCCCAGTTCGGGCTTTCGAGCGCCTCCATGAGGATCGCCTTCGCGTCATCGCCGTCTTTCGTTCTAGCCGCCACGACGAGCGCGTCGAGGGCGGCCTCGTACGCAGCGCCCTCCTGGGCTTCCTTGCCGGCATCCCACGCGAACCGAGCTCCCTTCAGGGCGGCGTCGCCCGGGGTATCGCGCAGCGCGCGGATCGCCGGAGCGCGGACGCTCGCTTCGGGATCGCCCGCCAAACCGGCGACGAGCGCTTCGATCTCGGGTGTCTTGACCAGCCCGGCGGCGTTCGACGCCACCAGATAGCGAAGGCCCGCTTGGTCGCTCGTGGCACCCATGTCGAGCGCCGAGACGACGTCGGCATCGGTCACGCCGGCACGCAAGAGCGCGATCGCTGCCTCGACGCGGGCTCCGGGGTCGTCCAGTCCGAGGAAGCGCCGCAGTTCCCCGATGGCGACGTCGCCTCCGAGATAGCCGAGCGCGCGCACCACGGAAACGGCGCTTTCGCGGTAACCCGAGAGTTGCATCAGATACGGGATGTCCTGAGCGGGATCGCCGGCGCGGCCGAGCGCCTCGATGATCGGCGCGCGGCGTTCACCATGGGCGGCTTTCAACGCCTTGCGGAGCGCGTCGCGGGCTTCGTCACCACCCGCGAGTCCGAGTGTCGCCGCGGCGGTCGCGCTCGTCCTCCTCGCCCTCCGTCCGGTTTTCCCGGATGGTGAAGATGCCGC
>CAZPJJ010000446.1:0-3516 GCA_964586535.1 uncultured Acidobacteriota bacterium
AGCGCCGCGACGAGCGTTCCGGCGAAGACCTCGCGCGCTCGATCGGGAGGCCGCAATCCAGCGAAGGCGAGCCGCTGCGCGCGTTCCTCCTCGATCCGCGCACGGGCCGCAGGTGCGGCCAGGTGGCGAGCGAGGAGCGGCACCAAGCCGACGGCGACGATGACGGAACCCGCGAGCGGCAAGAGCATCGCGACGACGAGCACGGTGATCAGGCCGCGCAGCGTCGCGTTCTCGATGTCGAGGAAGACGAGCGGCAGGAACACCACCGCGTTGGTGACGCTCGCCGCGAGGATCGCCCGCACGGTGCGCGCGACCCCCTCGATCGCGGCCGCGTCGGCGCTCGCGCCGCGCTCGAGCTGCCGCTGCACGGCTTCGTAGACGACGATGCTGTTGTCGACGAGCATGCCGATGCCGACGGCGAGCCCGAAGAGCGTGAGCAGGTTGATCGAGTGGCCGAAGAGATAAAGTGCCGCGATCGCCGTCACGAGCGAAACCGGGACCGCGATGGCGACGACGGCGACCGCCCGCACCTGGCGCATGAAGGCGAGCAGCACGACGAGCGCGATCGCGAAGCCCGAGAGCCCCAGCGAGACGAGCCGGTCGATTTGCTCCTCCACGAGCTCCGAGCCGTCGACCGCGACGCGTAGCTTCACGCCCAGCGGAGCGACGTCGGCTTCGAGTTCGCCCATGCGCTCGCGCAGCGCGCGCCCGAGAGCGACCAGGTTCGCGCCTTCTTCCTTGAAGACGAGGAGACCGACGGAAGGCTCTCCGTCGACGCGGTAGAGGCTGGTCGGCTCGGCGTGGCCGAGATGGATCGTCGCGACATCGTCGAGACGTGCCGGCGATCCCGGCACGAGCGCGGTGCGGGCCAGCGAGACAAGTCCCTCCGGTCTGCCGTCGACGTAGACCGCCGTGCGTCCCGCGTCGTCCTCCACTCGCCCAACGTATCGGACGCGGGCCACCGCGCGCACGAGAGCGCTAGTGACGGCACTGGGTGAAATGCCGGCCGCGGCCGCGCGATCGGGATCGACGCGCACCGTGATCTCGCGCGGCAAGCCGCCGGAAACGATGACGCGCGCGACGCCCGGCACGGAGGCGAGGCGCGGCGCGACGAGTTCGTCGACGAGTCCGCGCAGCGTGTTCTGGTCGCTCGTCCCTCTCGCGCGCACGATCATCACGAAGCGGCTCATCGCGCCCAGGTCGAAACTCGAAACCTCGACGAACGAGCCCGGCGGCTGCTCGCGCTGCAGCTCGGCGGCGACGCGCCGCAGCTCGAGCTCGCGCACGCCGATGTCCGTTCCTGGAGCGAAGCGGATCGAGAGCGTGCCGCCGGCGCCCGAAACCTCGCCCGTCATCTCGACGACGCCCGCGAGTTCGGTCGCGCGCGCCTGCAGTGGCATGAGCAGCTCGCGCTCGACGACCTCGGGTTCGCTCCCCGCGCGCGCGAAACCGACGAAGAGCTGGTCTCCTTCGAGCGGCGGCAGCAGTTCCACGGGGACCAGCGCGAGCGCGAGGATTCCCAGCACCACGAGACCGACGAACGCCATCGCGGTCGCGACCGGTCTGCGGACGGGGATCTCGACCAGCCTCATACCGACTTCCGGCGCACGCCGTCTCGCACGCTCTCGATGAGGTCGTAGAGACACGGAACGAACACGAGCGAGGCGACCGTGGACGCGGCAAGCCCACCGACGATCGTCAGCGCGAGCGGCGCGCGCAGCGCAACGTCCTCACCTTGCCCGAAGGCCAACGGAACGAGCGCGAGGATCGTCGTCGTCGTGGTCATCAGGATCGGCCGGAGGCGCACGCCCGCTGCCTTGGCGAGCGCCTCGCGGCGGGCGATCCCCTCCGCGATGAACGTGCGCGCCGAGTCGACGAAGAGGATCGCGTTATTGACCGCGATTCCCGAGAGCGTGATGACGCCCAAGAGCGCCACGATCCCGACGGGCTGGCCCGCCGGCACGAGCGTCAGGGCGACGCCCGCGAGCGCGAGCGGAACGACGGCGAGCACCGTCACGGGATGGAGTACCGACTCGAAGGTGCCCGCGAGTACGAGAAAGACGAGCACGAGCGCGAACGCGAAAGCCATCGTGAGTTGCTCGAACGCGCGCGCGCGCTCGACCTCCTCGCCGACGAGCGAGGCTCGCAGTCCCGGAGCGAGCGCGACTCCCTCGAGCGCGCGCATGGCCCCTGCCCGCGCGTCGGGATACTCCGCGCCCGCGGCCACCCGCGCCGTCACGCGCGCGATGCGGCGCTGATCGCGCCGGAAGATCTCGCGCGCGCCGCCCTCCGGCTCGAAGGTCGCGATGTCCCCGAGCGCGAGCCGCGTTCCGGAGGCCAGCGCGACGGGGAGCGATCCGAGATCTTCGCGTCGTACGGAGCCCGTGCGCAGAACGATGTCGTACTCCTCGTCGCCCGTGGAGAGCGCGGTGATCACGCGGCCGTCGAGCGCGGATTCGAGCACGCGCGAGACGACCTCGAGATCGACGCCGAGTGCGTCAGCCATCGTCCTGTCGAGCGCGACCCGCAGTTCCGGGGGTCCCCCTTCGAACGACGAGCGGACGTTCCAGAGCGCCGGCTCCGCGCGCAGGCGGGCCGCGACGTCGTCGGCGGCGCGGCGCAGATCGCCGAGGGCAACGCCGGAGACCTCGACGACGATCGGAGCTCCTCCGGTTCCGAGCGCGCGCGCGAGCGCCGACGCGCCGGACTCCCACTCGATCTGATGCCCGGCAAGCCTTTCGACGGCGGGCGCCACGCGCGATACGAGGGTGCGCGCCGCGAGCCCACCGGGGCGGAGCCGCGCCGTGATCCGCGCGGTGTTCTCTTCGGTCTGCTCCTCGCGGACCGTGCGGTCGTCCTCGGGAAGCCGCCCGACCTCGGCTAGGACGACGGTGACGTCGTCGCCGCCCGCGGCGCGCAGCGCGCCTTCGAGGACGGCCGCGGCCCGCGCCGTCGCCTCGACGCGCTGGCCCGGTGGTCCGACGAGACGCGCCGTGAGTTCGAGAGGGTCGGCCGGAGGGAGGAGTTCGGTGCCGAGCGAGCGCAAGCCCCACGCGCCGAGCAGTGCCGCCGCGATACCCAGCGCGACGACGGCGAGGCGAGCACGAAGGGCGCGCGCGACGAAGCGCTCGATCCAAGGTGCGCCGGCGTCGATCCCTCTGGTGCGCGAACGCGGCAGGAACCACGCGGCGAGCGCGGGAACGACGAAGATCGCGACCACCAGCGACGCAGCGAGCGAGATGACGACCGTGAACGCCAACCCTTCGACGAGCCGCGCGGCGAGCCCCTCGACGAAGACGATCGGCAGGAAAACCGCGCACGTCGTGAGGGTGCTCGCGAAGATGGCGCCTCCGACCGCGCCGGTCCCGTACGCCGCGGCATCCGCGACGCTTCGCCCTTCGCCCTTGGCGCGGAAGATGCTCTCCATGACGACGATCGCGTTGTCGACGAGCATCCCGGCGCCGAGCGCGAGCCCGCCCAGGGTCATCACGTTGAGCGACTCGCCGCGCAGGAGCA
>CAZPJJ010000447.1:0-3507 GCA_964586535.1 uncultured Acidobacteriota bacterium
GGTCCAGGCAAGCCAGCGCGATGCTGCGGAAGGCTTCCACCGGCGTAGCGGTGGCTGCCGACGCTCTCGAGCGTGCACTGCTCGAGGCGCTCTTCCCCGAGGGCCTCGACATCGAGCCAGGCCCAGAGTGGCGCGCCGAGCGCGAGCAAGAGGAGCGCGCGGCTCGGCTCTACGGGCCGCTGAAGGTCGCGCCGCGCGCGGCGACAAGTGAGGCGCCCGTGAGTGACCGCGTGATTCCGTTCGTGCCGCGGCGCTGCACCGAGACTCTGCGAGAGATCCGTGTCGGCGTCCGTATTGATCCGATGGCCGACGAGCTCGAGGACGCGATTCTCGAGCGCGCTCCGCTCGCGGTCTTCCAGCGGTCCGGCTCCCTGGTCCGCGTCTCTCGTGCAACCGGAGGCGAGCAGCGGGGGCCGGCTCGGCTGAGCGAGGGAGCGCCTCGCATCGAGATTCTTCCCGAGGCCTCAGCGTTTGCTCTCGCCGCTGAGGTCGCCGCGTGGACGGCGGAAAAGAAAACCAAGGACGGCGAGACCACTGTTCGAGTGCGCCCCGACTGGGCGGCAATCCGCGCGCTCCTCGCGCGTGGCCAGTGGCGCTTCGAGGAGCTCGCGAGTGTCGCGGAGGGACCGTTCTTCGCGCCGAGCGGGCGGATCGTCTGGGAGCCTGGACTCGACACGGAGACAGGCGTGCTCGTCATGCCGGGTGTCAGCGACCCGAGAGTCTCGGGCCGACCGAGCCGAGACGAGGCGATCGACGCCGGCACCGAGCTCGCAGCGCTTTTCGCGGAGTTCCCCTGGCGCGCGGATGATGACGAGGCATGGCCGCTCGCGCTCCTGGTCACGCTCCTCGCGCGGCCGGCGATCGCTGGCCCCTGTCCAATGTTCGTGCTTAGCAAGAACGTCCCGGGCGCCGGCGCGACGCTGATCGTCGATGCCGTCCACCTGATGGCGCACGGGCGCACGCCGCCTCGCACGCCGCTGCCCGACGACAGCGAGGAGGCGCGCAAGGCGTTGTTCGCGCTGGCGCTCGAGGGTCACGCCTGCGTGGTTTTCGACAATGCCGTCGGGACCATCGGCAACCCGACTCTCTCCGCGGTCCTCACCGGCGAGTCCATGAGCGATCGTGTGCTCGGCCAGAGTCGGCATGCGACGGTCCCAACGAACGCCGTCATGGTCGCGACGGGCAACCAGCTTCGCTTCCGACATGACCTCGGGCGCCGCGTCGTTCTCGCCGAGCTCGCGAGCCCCGAGGAGCATCCCGAGGACCGGCAGGGCTTCCAAATCGAGGACCTCAAGGCGCACGTGCGCCAGCATCGCGGCGAGCTCCTGCGGCACGCTCTGACGATCCTCCGCGCCTATCACGTGGCCGAGAGGCCGCGGCATGGGCTTCCGCGGAAGGGCTCATTCGAGGCATGGGACCGACTGATCCGCGGCGCGCTCATCTGGGCAGGCTGCGGCGATCCGCTCGCGACCACCTCCCGAGTGCGCGAGGACGGAGACGCCGACCTGGCAGCACTGCGCTGCGCTCTCCTCGCCTGGCACGCCGCGTTCGGGCCGCGCGCCCTCACCGCCGGCGATGCCGTCCGCGAGGCCGAGCGGAGGGCGCAGCCGATCGACGGATCGGAGCCGGACCCGTCGCTGCTCGATGCGCTCTCAGAGCTCGCGCGTGGCCGGAAGCTGGACGGCAAGACGCTCGGATACGGGTTGCGCGCCGTCGCGGGTCGCGTCGCCTCGGGGCTCTCTTTCGCGAAGGAGGCTCACAGCATGACCGGGGCCCGCTGGCGCGTCAGCGCGGACGGCGAGAGGGCGGGCCAATGATGATGATGAAGATCAATCCCCTCCTTCGCGGGGGTGTAGGAAATATCCATATAGAAGCGGCCCGGCGCGGCCCGGCGCGCGCTGGGGGGCGCGGGGTGGGAAGGGATCTTCATCATCATCATCGCCGCGCTTCGCGCGCGTCGATACCCCAGGGGGGGAGTCTGTTTTTCCGTACAGGGGCGTCCGGACACGCGCCCGGGGGTCCCCCCTCGTATCCGCGAAATTCGAAACGTGAAAGTGGAGGGGCCGTGCCCCGAAGGAGTAAGCAATGGATCCCAAGGAACGAGAGCTCAGACACAAGATCGGCGAACTCACCCAGCAGATGCGGGCGATCCTCGACGGCGCCGAAAAGGACGGCCGGGAGGAACTGACCGTAGCCGAGTTGAGAAGGTTCGAGAACCTCAAGAAGAAGCTCGATATGGCGGAGCAGGACCTCAGGCTCCGCGGGATCGAATCGTGGGCCTCGCGGTCGCTGACCGGCGACGACAACGGCGCCTCGCGTCTGTTCAACGGCCCGGGCGTTGCGGAGCCCCGTCCTGTGCCCCCGGTCGCCGCTGCCGGCCGCACCATCGGATGGACGTCGGACGGGAAAGAACTCCGCGCCCTCGGCCGTGGCGAGCGTTTCGGGGCTCAGCAAGACGAGGCGGAAGCGCGTCGCGGACTCGGCGCACTCGTGCGACTCGCCGCCGGCTGCAACATCGGTCGCGACGAACAGGAGCGCGCAATGCAGGTTGGCGCGGGGACCACGGGCGGCTATTTGATCGCCGAGCCGGTCAGCAACATGCTCATCGACATCGCACGCAGTAAGGCCCGGGTGGTGGAAGCTGGCGCGCTGACGATGCCGGTGGGCTCATCGAGTGTCACCATCGCGAGGCTCGCGCAAGATCCGAGCCCGCGCTGGCAGCGCGAGTTGCAAGATGGAACCCTCTCGGACGCACAGCTCGAAGCGCTGGTGCTCCAGCCGAAGCCTCTCGTGGCCTTCGTCGAGTGTTCCTTGGAGCTTCTGCAGGACGCTCCGAACGCCGAGAGCGTGATCACGAACAGTCTGACTGAAGCTCTCGCGTTGGAGCTGGATCGCTCCTGCCTCTTCGGTGAAGGCGTGACGGAACCGCTCGGCGTCGAGTCGTGGGTCGCGCCTTTGGGTGATCTCCACGTGATCTCGAGCGTCGGGGCGCTCGCTGACTACTCGGATTTCGTGAACGCTCACACCGCAATCGCGGGCTCCAACGGCACGGCAGCCGCGGTGATCCTCGCGCCCCGCGATGCTGGCACCCTCGCCGGGCTCACCGATTCCACGAACCAGCCGTTGCGTCGCCCCGCGATCCTGGACGAGCTCTCGTGGTTGCCGACGACACAGGTCCCCGTGAACCGCGGCGCCGGCGAGAACGAATCGGTCGCGGTCATGGGCGATTTCACCCAACTCCTCATCGGCGTTCGTGAGCAAATCACGATCGAGTTCTCGCGAGATGCCTCCGTCGACGGCCGGAGCGCGTTCTCGCGGTCGTCGGTGATGATTCGCGCGCGCCTTCGCGCCGACGTCGTGCCCCTTCGAGCCGCGCACTTCTGCGTCCTGCAGGGGATCGTCCCTGCCTGATGTCCTGTGGTCGGGCAGCCCATGCGCGAGGGCTGCCCGCCGCGGTGGGACGCCTCCCCCGCCGTGGTCCAGAACCGCGCACCGGGCGGCGCGACG
>CAZPJJ010000448.1:0-3504 GCA_964586535.1 uncultured Acidobacteriota bacterium
AGCCGTCGCGACGCACCGCGAACTCGTCGGTCGTCACGTGGGGATAAGTCGTCTTGTCCTGGTGGCAGTCGAAGCAGCCCATCCCGGCATGGATGGAAGCCTCGATGTCCTCCATGAGGTTCGTTCCCGCCTCGCTCTCCTCATGGCAGTCCGCGCAAGAATCCGGGGCGATCGGTTCGGGGGGATCGTCCTCGGCGAAGGCGGTTCCGCAGGGCAGGAAGAGCAGGGCACCCGCGAGAAGAAGAACCTGACGAGGGGTGCCGCGCGGAATTCGAGACCTCATGCTTCCTCCACTGCTCCGAGAGACCTTCCAGATGAGTCAGGAGTTGAGCCGGAAAATAGTCATGGGTAAGTAAGGAGTAGCGCGCAGTATTCCATCGCGCCAGCGCGGGCACAAGCCAGGAATAACTCAGTGAGAGGAGAAAGCGTGGGCTGGGAGAGTGCCATTCCAGCGGTCGGGCTGGCGGCGGGGGGGGCGGCCTTCTGGCTGATCTACTTCGACCTCAAGGACACCCTGAGGCCGGAACCGCGGCGCTTGCTGGCACTTGCCTTCGTCGCGGGCGCGCTCGCGGCGGTTCCTGCGTTGGGGGGGTACCGGCTGGCGGCGGTTCTGGGGTTGCCCTTTCCCGCGGAGGGCGACCGCGCGGCCATTGTTGTCTATTGCCTCTTGCTCGTCGGCCCCCTCGAGGAGGGGGTGAAGTTCATCGCGGCCCGCATGACTGTCTTCCGGCGCCCCGAGTTCGACGAAAGCGTCGATGGACTCGTCTACGCCGCGGCCGTGGCGATCGGCTTCGCGACCGCCGAGAACCTGCTCTACGCGACTTTCCTGACGCCTCTGGAGCAACTCGCACGCGCTCTCGCGGCTCCTCTCGTCCACGCGCTCTTCGCGGCGGTTTGGGGCTTGGCGGCGGCCCGGGCGCTCTTGAAGCCGATGGGCGGGGCGGCACGTGTGGGGCTCCAAGTAGCGGCCGTGGCGGCCGCGGCCCTTCTTCACGGCCTCTACGATGCGGCGTTGCTGGCCTGGGAGGCGCCGGTCGCCTCGAGCGCCCTCGTGCTCGTGCTCTGGTTGTCGTTGATCGGAGCAACACGCGCGGTCACGAGACGCGCCCGCATGCGTCTATCCGCCTGAGTCCGAGCCGCGATCAGGCGTCTTCTTTTCGGGCCTTCTTGCGCAGCACGTCGCGCCGCGACGGATCGAGTTCGCGCTTGCGCAAGCGGATGTTCTCGGGCGTCACTTCGACGAGTTCGTCCTCTGAGATGAACTCGATGGCTTGATCGAGGGTGAGCACCCGCGGCGGCCGCAGCGTGACGAGAACGTCGGCACCGCTGCTTCGCATGTTCGTCAGCTTGCGCTCGCGGACGATGTTCACGTCGAGATCGTCGCTGCGGTTGCGTTCGCCGACGATCATGCCCTGGTAGACGGGCGTTCCGACGGCGACGAAGAGCTCGCCGCGATCTTCCATCGATTGGCTCGCGTACGAAGTCACCTTCCCTTGCCGGTCGGCGACCAGGGCGCCGGTCATGCGCCGCGGAATGGCCCCGAACCACGGCTCGTAACCCGCGAAGAGCGCGTTCATGACGCCCGCGCCGCGCGTATCGGTGAGGAACTCGCCACGGAAGCCGATCATGCCGCGTGAGGGGATGCGGAACTCGAGATTCGTCCGGCCCGAGCCAGTGGCTTGCAAGTTGACCATGCGCCCCTTGCGCCGCGAGAGCTTTTCGGTGACGACGCCGACGTACTCGTCGGGAACGTCGAAGAAAACCGATTCGACGGGCTCGTGCTTCTTGCCGTCGATCTCGCGCGTGATCACTTCCGGTCTCGACACCAGGCACTCGTAGCCCTCGCGGCGCATCGTTTCGATGAGGACCGCGAGCTGGAGCTCGCCCCGTCCGCGCACTTCGTAAGCATCGGCGCGGTCCGTCGGACGCACTTGGATCGCGACGTTGCGGCGGGTTTCCATCTCGAGGCGGTCCCTGATCTGGCGTGACGTGACGTACTTGCCCTCGAGACCTGCGAAGGGGCCGCTGTTGACCAAGAAGAGCATCGAAACGGTGAGCTCGTCGATCTCGATCCTGGGAAGCGGACGCGGGTTCTCGAGCTCGACGACCGAGTCGCCGATGCGCACGTCGTCGACGCCGGCGATCGCCACGATGTCACCGGCCTCGACCTCGGTGACCGACTGGCGGCCGAGCCCTTCGAAGCTGTAGAGCACCGAGAACTTCGCCGGGCGCACTGCGCCGCTCTCGGTACAGAGGCCGTACGGCGTGCCCATGCGCAGGCGTCCCTGAAAGACGCGGCCGATGGCGAGCTGTCCAACGTACGAGTCGTAGTCGAGACTTGTGACGAGCATCTGCGGTGGCGCGCCGTCGTCGGCTTCGGGGCCGGGGATGCTCTCGAGAATCGTGTCGAAGAGCGGCTGCAACGAATCGGAGCCGTCATCGAGCGCGCGGTGCGCGACTCCCGCGCGCGCGTTCGTGTAGACGATGGGGAACTCGATCTGATGATCGTCGGCGCCCAGGTCGATGAAGAGACCGTAGACCTCGTCGATGACGTCGCGGATGCGCGCGTCCTTGCGGTCGATCTTGTTGACGACGAGCACGACGGGGAGTCGGCGCGCGAGGGCCTTGCGCAGGACGAAGCGCGTCTGCGGAAGCGGTCCTTCGCTCGCGTCGACGAGCAGCAACGCCCCGTCGACCAGGTGCAGGCTTCGTTCGACCTCGCCGCCGAAGTCGGCGTGTCCGGGGGTGTCGACGATGTTGATCTTCACGCCTTTGTAATGAACGGCGGTGTTTTTCGCGAGAATCGTGATGCCGCGCTCGCGCTCGAGGTCCATGTTGTCGAGCACCCGCTCCACGAGGGCTTCGTTCTCGCGAAAGATCCCGCTCTGCCTGAGAAGCCCGTCGACGAGCGTGGTCTTGCCGTGGTCGACGTGAGCGATGATCGCGACATTCCTGATCGAATTCTTCGGCATGATCCCTTCCCGCCGGGAGTCCCGCTCCAACGGCGCCGTAGCCTACCGTTCCCCGCCTGCCTCCGCCGCTCGTCAGCGAACTTCGCCCGGCGGTCATGAGCCCGTGAACCTTCCTTGAGCGCGCTCCGTTTTGAGACGTGTCCAGTCGTCGACGGAAAGCGGCCGCCGGGCCTGCCGGGCGACCACTCGCGAGACCAGCCGACCGCAGCGGGGTATCCCGAGCCATGATGGCGTCGCCTTCTGGACGGAGCGAAAGGAATCACGATGCTCGACATCCCCACCCTGGACGACCTCATCGAGCTTGCCATTCAGCGTGAGCGGCGCGCCGAGGCCGATCTCGCGCGCGAGATCGAAGACGTCACGGATTCCCGTCGCGCCGGACTCCTGCGGGATCTCCTCGCGGCGGAGCGCTCGCACCGGCAGCGTCTCGAGGGGCTGAGGGCGAGCGCTCCCCACCTGGCCGCGATTCCGTTGGAGTCGGCGGAGCTTGTCGCGGCCCATCGGGCCCTCGCCTCACCGTCGTCCAGGGAGG
>CAZPJJ010000449.1:0-3472 GCA_964586535.1 uncultured Acidobacteriota bacterium
CGGGCCCCCGCCAAGAGCGAGCGAGTCGTTGATGGCCGGCACGAGTTCGCGGGTGGCGGGATCGCTGCGGTCGATGACGAGCACCAGCCAGCGGCCGGTGGCTGCCTCGGGGAGCGTGTCGGCGATCGGGAGATCGTCGAGCGAAGCCCCCGGCGTGAGCATCGTGACGCCGGGCCAGCCGTCGATCGGCAAACTGGGCGCGGCCACGGCGAACGCGAAACCGAGCACGGCGGCTGCTATGGACGCGATCCAGCGCTTGCGGCCGGGCGCGGACGAGCGGCCCATCCAGGCGAGCAACGAGAGGAGAAAGAGCAGGCCGTTGGTGGTCGCGTGCTGTGCGGGGTCCTGCTGGACGAAATTGCCGAAGCACCCGCACGAGCTCGGATCCTCGGGCGGAAACACGAGTTCGAAGACGGCGATACCGAGAAACGCCGCCATGAGCAGTGTCGAAACGCCGAGGACGAGCGGTCGGCGCAGTCCGATCACGAGCGCCACGCCGAGCCCCCATTCGAGGGCCACGACGGCGAGCGCGAGGAACATGCCCCCCCACGCCGGAACCATGCCGTCTCGAATCATCTGCGTGGCGAACCCCTGCGGGTCGGCGGACTTGGACCAGGCCGCCACGAGGAGCGCCGCGCCGACGAGAAAAGCCGCAGAGTACCCTAGGAGTTCTCGAAGGATGTGAGGACGGGCGCGCACGGTCGATGCCGTCACACGCGCGGAGTCGAGGTTGGTCGCCTGGCTCGTCACGCGCCATACCCTCCCGAGAAGTTGGATAGGGAGGAAGGATAGGCCGTGCGCGAAATGACCGCAAAACGCGAACGGCCATTCGAAACGTCAGGTGGCGCTAAGCAGGGTTTTTACCGAGTTGAAGTAGCATGTCGCAACCGCGCTGGCGCGATTCACATTACCCGGAGGGCCGGGCGTCATGCCCAGGACCTACAAAGTGTTGCTCATCGAGAACTCGGCCGACGACGAGGCGCTCGTCCGCGCCCACGTGGATCAAGGAACCGGTGTCGACTTCAGCGTCCTCTCCGCCCGCAGCTTGCGCGAGGGCCTCGAAGCACTGGCGCAAGAAGATTTCCTCGCCATCCTCCTCGATCTCAACTTGCCGGACAGCCATGGCATCGAGAGCCTCACGCGCGTTCTCGAGGCGGCGGCGGCGGTTCCCGTCGTCGTGCTCACTGGGCACGAAGAGTGGCGCAACGCGGTCGAATGCCTGCGCCATGGCGCCGAGGACTTTCACCCGAAGAGCGAGCTCGAAGGGTCGAGCCTCAAGCGCACGCTGCTGCATGCGATCGAGCGGCGCCGGCTGCGCGCGGATCTCGGCCGTTCATCCAATGTCGATGAGGAGCGCGCCGTGCTCGGCGGACTCTCGCTGAGCACGAGCACGCCGGTCGCGGCGAGTCTCTTCGGCGTCGTCCACCTCAAGGACATCGCTCCGGACCGCTTCGAAACGCTCGTCGCGGAGTACGTCGAGGCGCTCGAGCTGGCCGCCGAGCGCCGCACCTACAAGATCGAAAGCGACGTCACCGAGCGGCTGCGCTCGATGGCGGAAGAACTGGGTTTTCTGCGCGCCGGCCCGCGAGACGTGCTCGACATGCATACCGCAGCGCTCGCCGCGATCAGCACCACGGCCCCGCGACCGCGTCAGGCGCTCTACGCCGACGAGGGACGGCTGGTCGTGCTCGAGCTGATGGGGCACGTCGCCGCGTACTACCGCCTGCTCGCGTCGGGCGCGCCGAGACTTTTCCGCGGCGAGCTGAGGGAATCCGGTCTCATCGATCGCAGAAAACAGGAAGAGCCATGAGCAAACGGTATGAGTTGCGGCTCTACATCACGGGGCAGACGCCCCGCTCCGACCGGGCCATCCGCAACTTGCGGCGCCTCTGCGAGGAAGATCTCCGCGGCTCCTTCGAGATGGTCGTCATCGACGTTCTCGAGCGCCCGCAGCTCGCCGAGGACGAAAAGATCATCGCCACTCCGACGCTCGTGAAGCGCCTTCCACCGCCGATGCGGCGCGTGATCGGCGATCTCTCGGAACGCGAAAAAGTCATCGCTGGTCTGGATCTCGAGGGATTCGTCGGCGGAAGCTCCGACACGCGAAAGGAAGAGCAGGAATGAGCGCGCAAGACGTGACGCCGGTCGTGAAGCTCCCTACGGGCATCCCCGGACTCGACCAGATCGCGAACGGCGGCCTTCCGCAGGGACGCGCGACTCTCGTCTCGGGAACAGCGGGAAGCGCCAAGACGGTTTTCGCCGGCCAGTTCCTCGCGGCTGGCATCGCGGAACACGAAGAAGCGGGCGTCTTCGTGACCTTCGAGGAATCGCCGGAGGACATCCGGCGCAATGTCAGCAGCTTCGGCTGGGACCTCGCAACTTGGGAAGCGCATAAGAACTGGGTGTTCGTCGATGTCTCGCCGCAGGCCGGCGTCGAGGTCGTCACGGTCGGCGAGTACGACCTCGGGGGGCTCATCGCGCGCATCGAGAACGCCGTCCGCACGATCGGCGCCAAGCGCGTGGCGCTGGATTCGATCGCCGCGATGTTCGGACGATTCGACGACCCGAGCCTCGTGCGCGCCGAGCTGCTGAAGATTGCGACGGCGCTCAAGCGTCTCGGCGTGACGACGGTGATGACGGCCGAGCGCACCGCGGAGTACGGCGACGTCGCTCGCTTCGGCATCGAGGAATTCGTCGCCGACAGCGTGATCATCCTGCGCAACGTCCTCGACGGCGAAAAACGCCGGCGGACGGTGGAAATCCTCAAGTTTCGGGGCACGGACCACCAGAAGGGCGAGTATCCGTTCACGGTGATGCCCGGCCGCGGCATCGAGGTCATTCCTCTCTCGGCGATCGAGCTCAAGCAGAAATCGTCCGACATCCGCATCACCTCCGGGAACATCCAACTCGACAAGATGTGCGGCGGCGGATTCTTCCGCGATTCGATCGTGCTCGCCTCGGGCGCGACGGGCACCGGCAAGACGCTGCTCGTCACGGAGTTCATCGCCGGAGGCGCGGGCCAAGGCGAGCGCTGCCTGCTCTTCGCCTTCGAGGAGTCGCGCGAGCAGCTCTTCCGCAACGCGGTCGGCTGGGGATTCGACTTCGAGCGCATGGAGCGCGAGGGGAAGCTGCGCGTCGTCTGCGAGTACCCCGAGGTGCGCGGCCTCGAGGATCATCTGATCCAGATGAAGTCCAACATCGCCGCGTTCCGGCCCAACCGCGTCGCCGTCGACTCGCTCTCGGCGCTCGAGCGCGTCTCGACGATCAAGGGCTTCCGTGAGTTCGTGATCGGCCTCACGTCGCACATCAAACGCGCCGAGGTCGCGGGACTCTTCACCGCGACGACTCCCGCTCTCTTCGGCGGCACATCGATCACCGAGACGCACATTTCGACGATCACCGACTCGATCATCCTGCTGCGCTACGTCGAGATGTTCGGCGAGATCCGCCGCGGCATCACCGTGCTCAAGAT
>CAZPJJ010000450.1:0-3472 GCA_964586535.1 uncultured Acidobacteriota bacterium
CCTCGGCGAGCAAGTGAAAACGATCGTGGTTCCGGAGATGAACCGCGGCCAGCTCGGCCACGAAGTCGAGTGGGCCGTACGCGGCGCCGCCGAGGTCCTTGGCCTCTGGCGCTTCAACGGCGAACCGATCAGCCCCCAGGACGTTCTCGCCAAGATCGAGGAGGCGGCGTCGCGATGAATTACGACGGCTATTTGCGCGCGGCGATGATGCCCCTGATCTGGTGTCCGGGATGCGGACACGGGATCATTCTCAAGTCAATGCTCCGCGTGATCGACAAACTCGGGCTCGAGAAGGACCAAGTCGCGATGGTCTCGGGCATCGGCTGCTCGTCGCGGGCGACGGGCTACGTCGACTTCAACACGCTGCACACGACCCACGGCCGACCGATCGCGTTCGCCACGGGCGTGAAGCTCGCGCGGCCCGATCTCAAGGTCGTCGTCGTGACCGGCGACGGCGACGCCACGGCGATCGGCGGCAATCACTTCATCCACGCCGCGCGCCGCAACATCGACATCACCGTCGTGCTCTACAACAACTGGATCTACGGCATGACCGGCGGCCAAGTATCGCCGACGACGCCCTTCGGCTCGAAGGCGACGACCGCGCCCTTCGGCAACACCGAGAACGACTTCGACATCTCGGGGCTGGCGATCGCCGCGGGTGCCAGCTTCGTCGCGCGCGGCGCCGTCACCGAACCGCTCAAGATCGATCGCTACATCAAGCGCGGCATGGAAAAGCGCGGCTTCGCGCTCATCGAAGTGTTCTCGCCCTGCCCGACGTCCTACGGCCGGCAGAACAAACAGGCGACGGGCGCCGAGATGATGCAGTGGCTCATCGACCACACGGTCGACTCGAAGGCCGCCGAGAAGCTCACGCCCGAGGAGCGCGTGGGCAAGCTCGTCACGGGAATTCTCTGCGACGTCGAGAAGCCCGAATTCACGTCCCAGTACGACGCGCTGGTGGCCCGGCTTGCCGAAACTCCGGGCAAGGTGCCCGTCATGCCTCTTATCGAAACCGTGCCGGCGAACGCCGCGACGCGGGGGGAAGGACGATGAGTTTCCATTACGAGGTGCGGCTCTCTGGCGAGGGCGGCCAGGGCCTCGTGCTCGCGGGCAAGATCCTCGCGGAAGCGGCGGCGATCTACGACGGCGTCAACGCGACGCAGAGCCAATCGTACGGACCCGAGGCCCGCGGGGGCGCGAGCCGCTCCGAAGTGATCCTCTCAGACCAGGACATCGACTTCCCCAAGGCGCAGAATCTCGACCTTCTCCTCGCGCTGACTCAGGAGTCCTGCGACAAGTACGCCCGCGACCTCAAAGAGGGCGGCCTGCTCCTCCTCGATGAGGATTCCGTGCCGCGCATTCCGGAGGGGCGCTACGAGATCTGGCGTGTCCCGGTGATCCGCGTCGCGAGAGAGCGCCTCAACCGGCCGATCGTCGCCAACATCGTCGCGCTGGGCGTCATCACGCGTGCCGCGGGCGTCGTCTCCGAGGAGGCCGTCCGCAACGCGATCCTCGCTCGCGTCCCCAAGGGCACCGAGCAAATCAACATCGAGGCCTTCGAGCTGGGCCTGTCGCTCGCAGAGGAACTGGCGGCCAAGCGAGGGGCTTGACGCCGCCCGCGCGGGCGGCGGCCGGCGAGGGGCGATGCTGCGTTACTTCAAGCGGCTCGAGACGCGCGCGCTCGAACTCGGCAATCACCGCCGCAAGTACCTGCACGGCATCGAGCGCTGGGGCCGCTTGCTCGTCGACCGTCTCGAGGAGTCGGGCTCGTTCGATCGCGTCCATCTGCGGCGCCGCGCCACCGACGTCGCCTTCGAGATGGATAGCGTCATCGCCTCGGGAAGAACCCACGAGGAGAAGCTCGGCCTGCTGGGCTGCTACTACGCGCTTCAGTTCCTCCTGCTCAACATCCGCTCGATCGATACACTGCGCATCAACGTCGCAGAGAACGAAAACCACGTCGCCGTCTATCGCGAGTTCCTGAGGCGGACGGGCGATGACTACTGGAAGCTGCTCCGCGAGTACATAAGGCGCCTGCTGCGCATCTTCCTCGCAAAAGGGCCGCGCCCTGAGTTCCTGCTCTGCGCGGTCGGCACGCGCATCCACCAGGACGACGTCGATCTCGCGATCCTCGACGACGGCAACCCGCATCGTGCCGAACTCGACCGCGCCGTCGCCCGGATGGCGACGGAAATGATGCGCTGGTCGAGTTCTCCGGATTTCTACCTCTCCGAGCACATCGGCGCCGCCGGCTACGCGGTGTCGATCGACGAGTTCGCGGCGCGGCTCGACAAGAGCCTCCTCGACTACGTCAGCGTGACGGAAATTCTCGCCGCGCAGCCCCTCGTGGGCAGCGGAACGATCTTCGAGCGGCTTCAGAGCACGATTCAAGAGCGCTACTACTACCGCCGCCTCGGTACCAATCGCGAGCACGAAGGCTATCTGCGCGGCATCCTGAGCGAACTCAACACGCTCTTGTGGTGGCCGCAGAACCCGAGCCTCGTGCATCCCAAGCACGATCTGCTGCGCGCCGTGACCGGAATCCTCGCCGCCCATCGCGTGACTTACGGCATCGACGAGGCCGACCCGTGGAAGATGCTCGCAAGAATCGCGGGAGAAGTGCGCAACCAGCGCGAGAACTTGCGACGACTCGAGCGTGCCTACACGTTCGTCGAGACATTCCGCCACCTCTACCAGCAGTTCGGCGCCCAAGAGGAAGAGATCGATCTCTCGTTGGATGTGGAACGGCGCAGCCTTCAGCAGGTGGCGGAAGCGATGGGCTACGCCGACCGCGGCGTCGTGCACGCGTGGCACCATCTCCTCGTCCACTACCACGAGCACGTGCGTGTCGGCCGCGGAATCGTCGAGGAGTTGACCACGAACATCTCGCAACACGTGCAGCGCTCGACGGTCTTCGCGCCGATCGTGCGCCGGCGCTTGGCCGCCCGGCACCATCCCGAGCGCCGCGAGAACCTCGCCGAGGCAATGCTCCGCGCACGCGCGCACTTTGGCGGCATCAAGTACTGGCAGGACTTGATCGAAGCGCTCGCGGCCCCGGACGGCGTCCTGCTGGAAGCGCTCGTCACCGACCTCAACGCGCTCCCGGAGGACCGGCGCCTCGCCGCCATAGAGGGATACGCCGCGTGGGGCCACGACACCTTCTTCACGGCGCTCTCGCTGCTCGTCCTCTTGCGCCGCGCCGCCCCCCGGCTCGATACGATCGCGATCTGCGAGACGCTGAACGCCGCGTTCCTCGATGGGATCTCGGGAGACCCCGACGAGATCCGCCGCTTCGCGACGGTCTTCGTGCACAACCCCGCGCTCGTCCACGAATGGCTGAGCATGATCGACGACGGCTCGCGAAGGCGCTTCCACGCCCTCCTCGCGGGTCCGCTCCACACACCGGGCCAGGCGCGCTGGAGGGACCGGCTGCGCGCGCTCTCGTACGTGCACATCGCCGCAAGCCGTC
>CAZPJJ010000451.1:0-3472 GCA_964586535.1 uncultured Acidobacteriota bacterium
ACCTCTTGCGCGGGGCGACGGCGCACGGCGACGTTGAGCAGGCCGTGACCCATCAGATGCGGGGCGAGAGCGAGAGCGAGCGCGATACCGGCCTCGCGCCACGTCGGTAGCAGCGGGCTCACGCCGAACGCGAGACACGCGAGGAAGAGCGCAGCCGCCCCGCCGAGACAGGTCATCACGATCTGTGAAGACACGTCGACGCGCTCGCGGACGGCGCGGCCAATGATGAGGTAGAGGCTCCCGGCAACGGCGGCGACGAGCGCAAGGGCATCGCCGAGCAAGGGCTGCGGGCCGGCGCTCGTCCCGCGGTCGGAAGACGTGAGCAGCGCCACGCCGGCAAGTGCGACGACCGCGCCGATCCACAGCCGCGGGGGCGTGCGCTCGCCGAGAAAGCGCGGCGCGAGCGCCGCGGCGAAGAGCGGCGCCGTGGTGACGAGCGTCACCGACGAAGCGATCGAAGTCAGCCGAAGCGACCAGAACCACGCGCCGAAGTGCAGCGCGAGCAGCGCGCCCGCGAGCGCGCCGGGGCCCCAGACGGCGAGCCGCCGCAATCCGGGCGGCCTCGTGACGATCGCCAGCACGACGCCCGCGAGCAGGAGGCGCCAGAGCGCCAGGGGCAGCGGATGCGCGTCGGGCGCGAGTTTGACGAGAGGCGCGGCAGTCGAGACGGCGACGATCGCGAAGAGCAGCGCGCCGCGGCCGCGGGTCACGGCGCCTCGCGCGCGTCGTCCGCGATCGTCGCCAGCGCGCCCACCTCGATGAGGCGCGCAACGGCGCGCGCGATCTCGACGTCCGAATCGGGAAGGCGATCGAAGACTTGCCGCAGGCTGGCTCCCGCGCGCGCCTCGCGAAGCACGCCCAGGCCGAGTTCGCCGAGTTCGCCCGAGCGCTCGAGCGGCTGGGCGTCGCCCGTCGGACGCAGGCGAGCCTCGCGGCCGGGCAGCGCATCCTCGATGCGCGCGAGATCGTCGATTGCGACCGCGGCGTCCATCAGCAGGCGCTGCGTGTTGTTCTCGAGTTCCTCGTTGGCGGAGGTGTCGTCCTGCGGATCGAAATGAAAGTCGGCGTCCGTCCACGCCAGCATGCGGAAGAGCGCCTTGCGCCCCGAGACCCGCGCCGTGAACGCGCCGACGATGCGGCCTTCGCGGACGTGGATGCGGCCCAGCTCGCGGCCGCGCAGGCGCAGCGTGCCGGTCTTGGCGTTCATCGCGAGCAACTGCACGAGATCGGGCACGGGCAAGTGGCTCGTGTGTCCTGCGAGATAGGCGCGGCCCGATTCGCCCGCCGGGCTGCCGCTGCGTACGCGCTCGAGGATCGTGCGCACGCGGACGAGCAGTTCCTCGGTGGAAAAGGGCTTGCAAAGATAGTCGTACGCACCGAGCCGCAAGCCGCGCAGTCGCTGGTGCACCTCGCGCTCGGTCGAGAGGAAGACGAGCGGGACGTCCCGGGTGTGTGGATCGGACTTGAGGTGCTCGCAGAGCTGCCAACCGTCCATGCCCGGCATCGCGACGTCGGTGACGACGAGGTCGGGGCGCTCTTCCGAGACGCGCTGGATCGCCTCACGGCCATCGGCCGCGGTGATCACGGAGAACCCCGCCTCGACGAAGGTGTCGCGGATCAACTCGCGGACGAGTCGGTTGTCGTCGACGACGAGGATCGTGGGAGGAAAATCGGACGGCATGGGTCTCCGCGGGGCCAACACGCGAACGCGCCGCCGCGCGGTGTATGGTAGGGATCGCCATCGAGCGCGGTCAACCCCGAAGCGGCACGTTACCGGACGAAGCGCCGGGAACGAAGCGCCGCGCGCGGCAAATCCGTGCTCGGGTGGCGGCGGCGACCCCGAGGGATCTACCTATCGCAGGGGGCCCGGCGCTCGGAACGAGGTCGAGGCCCCGAACGGACGAATCGGACGGAGCGCGCGAGCGGGTGCCCGCGCGCGGGATGCGACGCACGGCGGTCGAGCCTCGCGCGAGGCCCGGCGCGCGTGCGGAGCCGGGTGAGCAGGCGATGCAGCCAGCGAGCCTCGACCGGGCGCGGAACGCGCTCTCGGGGCGCTATCTCGTGGCGCTGACGGGCGCCGGCATGTCGGTCGAGAGCGGCATCCCGCCCTTTCGCGGCGAGGGCGGCCTGTGGACGCACCTCGACCCGCTCGTCGACGGCCACGTCGAGACGCTCGCGCGCGACCCCGAACGCTCCTGGCGCCTATTCCGGATGCTCAGCGAGCCCCTGATCCGCGCAAGACCGCACGCCGGGCACTCCGCCCTGGCGCGCGCCGAGCGCTCGGGGCGGCTGCTCGGGATCGTCACCACGAATGTCGATGGCCTGCATCAGCGCGCCGGAAGCCGCGCGGTCGCCGAGGTGCACGGGACCGCCGCGCGGCTCTACTGCCACGAATGCGGTCAGGTGCCTCCGCGGGGCTTTCGGATCCCGGCGACGGGAGTACCGCGCTGCGAGCGCTGCGGGGGCGTCATCCGTCCCGCGGTGACTCTCTTCGGCGAGATGCTCCCCTGCGGCGTCTGGGAGCGCGGGATGTCGCTCGTCGAGGACGCCGAAGGACTGGTGGCGATCGGGACCTCGCTCGAGGTTCAGCCCGCGGCGGCCTTGCCCTCGCTCGTGCGGCGCAGAGGTCTGCCCGTCGTCGAGGTCGGTCCCGAGCCCAGCGATCTCGCGCGGAGCGGCGAGACGATCTGGATCGGCGGCACCGCCGCGACGATGCTGCCGAGGCTCTTCACGCCCGCGAAGAGCTTCCTGGCAACCCTCTTCCGCGGTTAGCCCGAGCGAGCGAGAACGAGATCCCCCGATCCCCGGGGTGAGAGGTCGCGATGAGCGAAAGGCTGGCTCCCAAAGTCATCTCGTTCGACCTGCTCGGCACGCTCGTCGACTGGGATACCGGACTCGACGACGCGCTGCGCGTCCAAGGCGGCATCGCCAGCGCTGAACAGCGCCGGCGCCTCGCCGCCGCGCGCCTGGATGCCGAGTGGGAGATCTTCGAGAGCCTCGAAGAGTTCCGCGCCTACCGCGCGATCTTCGCCGAGAGCGTGCTCGCCGCCGCCCGGCGCGAGGGCTCGATGCTCGGCCAGGCGCAAGCTGAGCGTATCGCGGCGACCCTGCCCCGCTGGCCGCTCTTCGGCGACGTGCTCGACGTGCTGCCCAAGCTCGCGAGGGTCGCGCCCCTGGCCGTCGTTTCCAACTGCGATCGCGCCGATCTCGACGTCCTTATCGAGAGCCTCGGCGCACCGATCGCGCATTCGATCAGCGCGGATCACGTCGAGGCTTACAAACCAGAACCCGATCACCTGCTCGCCCTTCTCCACGAGATGGAGATCGATGAAGAAGACCTGCTCCACGTCTCCGCGTTCGCCGACTACGACCTCGCCACCGCGCAGGACATCGGCGTGGCCGCGGCTTATCTCGACCGGCGCGGCGAGCCGCTTCCCGAGGACATCGAGGTCGCGCTTCGCGTCGACTCGCT
>CAZPJJ010000452.1:0-3464 GCA_964586535.1 uncultured Acidobacteriota bacterium
CGTCTTCGGCGAGCGGCAGCCGTGGATCTCGTCGACGAAGTCGACGACGGGCCACGGGATAGGCGCGGCGGGCAGCCCGGAGGCGATCTACACGCTTCTCATGTTGCAGGGCGGATTCCTGGCGCCGTCGATGAATGTCGACGACGACAACATCGACGACGCATGTCGCGGCATTCGCCTCGTCGGCGAACCCGACAATTCGCTCGCGGCGAGTACGGCGCTGTCGAACTCGTTCGGCTTCGGCGGCACGAACGCCTGCCTCGTGCTGCGCCGATGGGACGGCGTGTGAGTACCCCCCCCCCGGCGCTGGGTTTCTGGAGACGGCGCCTTGAGGCGCTCGGGATCTCTTTCGCCGGCGGCGCGCTGCTCTGGGCGGCCACGTCGCAGTGGCACTTGGGGCCCTTGGTCGCGCTCGCCTACACGGTGCTGCTCGCGCCCGCAGTGTGCGAGCGCTGGCGTGCGCCGCTCGTGGGTTTCGTGCCGGGCTTTCTCGTCGCGGTCGTGATCATGCACGAGCCGCTCTCGAAGTGGGGCACGCTCGTGCAGATCGCGCTGCCGATCGTGCTGACGTACCACTTCACGCTCGTGGCGATCCTCGCGGCGACACTGCGGCGCTTCACGAATTGGCCGGCGTTCGTGATCGTACCCTTCTCGATCGGCTTCGCGGAGTGGACCCGCCCGCTCCTCGGCGTCGGCTCGTTCAATTTCTACGCGGTCGGAGCGTTCCTCGCGCCCTACCCTGTGCTCACGCAGGCGGCGGAGCTCATCGGATCGCTCGGACTCTCGGTGCTCTGGTCGTTTCCCTTCGCGGTGGCGCTCGACGCCGTGCGCCGCGTCGTCGACGGACGGGGCGCCATCGAGGCGCGCTCGCTGCGCCGCGGAGCGCTCGCGTCCGCGGCGATCGTCGTCGTGCTCGCCGGCTTCGGCGCACTGCGCCTCGCGACCATCGACGTCGAGATGGGCCCGCGCATCGCGGTCGTGCAGCCCAGCGAGGAGCGCACGCCCGAGCGCACCGCCCTCGGCTTGCAGGCGCAGCAGCAGCTCACGGCGAACCTCGTGCCGCGCGGCGCGGCGGATCTCGTCGCTTGGCCCGAGAACGCGATCCTCGACGTGTGGCAGATGAGACCGCCATACCGAGAGGTGACGCGCTGGGTGGCGATGTCGCGCGATGCGCCTTTGGTCTTCGGCACGATGGACATCGCGCCCGACGGCGTGCGGCCGACCAACACGACGTACCTCATCGATACCGATGGCACGGTCCTCGGACGCTACGACAAGATCGTACTCTTCCCCTTCACCGAGCGGCGCTTCTTCCCCGGCCTCGAGAGCATCTCCCCCGCGCTGCGCGAGACGATCGACGGCTTCGTCGCGCGTGCCTGGGGCCGCGCTCCGGACGGCTGGTCACCGGATCGCGTGACGACGCTCGAATTGCCCGCTCGCGAGGAAGGCGGCGAGGCGCTGCGCTTCTGGACGCCCATCTGCTACGAGTCGGCGCAGGCACGGCTCGGACGCGAGGCAGGGCGGCTCGGCGCGCGCTTCTTCGTCAATCTCACTTCGGAGGGCTGGCTCGGCTGGCCCGCCTCGAACAACCAGATGGCCGTCAACATCCTGCGCGCCGTCGAGAACCGCGTGGGAAGCGTGCGCGTCGGCAATACCGGCCCTTCGGCCTTCATCCTGCCCAATGGCCATGTCGATGAGTACCTGCGCGGCATGCGCACCGGCCGGCTCCGCGTCGAGCCGGGCGTGCTCATCCATCGCGTCGCGCTCGGCGACGGAGAGCCCACGCTCTACGCGCGCTTCGGCGACGTGCTCGACCCGGCGTGGGCCATGGCGTGGGTGGGACTCTTGATCGCGGGAATCGTGCGGAAGCGCGGCACTCGCGGCGAGGCCGCGTCGCCATGACGAGCGCTCTCGCGGATGTCCGCGCCGACGAAGTGCGCGCGGTCGCGAGGCGCTCGGGATCGAGCTTCTACTACGCGTTCCTCACACTGCCGCGCGCCGAACGCGAGGCGATCCAAGCCGTGTATGCGTTCTGCCACGCCGTCGATGACGCGGTCGACGAGACTCCCGATCCCGCCGAGGCGACGCGTCTCGTCGACGCGTGGCGCGGCGAACTCGCACGCGCGTTCGAGGGGCAAGCGAAAGACCCGATCGCCGTGCAGGTGGGAGCGATCGCGCGCACGTTCGACCTGCCGCGGCGCTTCTTCGACGAGATCATCGACGGGGTGGCGCAGGATCTCGTGCCCGGCCGGCGTCTCGCGACGTGGAGCGACCTCGAGCACTACTGCGATCTCGTGGCTGGGGCGGTCGGGCGGCTCTGCGTCCGCATCTTCGGCCGCCGCGACGAAGCGGCCGATCGCTACGCCCACGACCTGGGCCTCGCGCTGCAACTCACCAATATCCTGCGGGATCTCGGCGAGGACGCGCGCATGGGCCGGTTCTACCTCCCCACCGAGGACCTCGCGCGCTTCGGCGTGACGGAAACGGACGTCCTCGACGAGAGTCCGCGCCGCGAGGCGCTGCTCGCCTTCGAAGCCGACCGCGCCCGGGGGTACTTCGCGCGGGCCGCGGAGACTGGCCGCGCCGACGCGCGCCGGCTCTGCGCCGCGGAGGTGATGGGGTCGATCTATCGCAGCCAACTCGAGGCCGTCGTCGACGCCGGTTATCCGGTCCGCCGGCCCTCGGCCCGGCTGCCCCGCTGGCGCAAAGTCGCGATCGCCGCGGGGGCCTGGGCGCGCTGCCGGCTAGCCCGCCACTAGTCGCGGGGTCCGTCGCGAAGAGAAGCCCACTCCTCCGGTCTTCTTGACGTATTCTTTCCGGCGTTGGGAGGATCCCCCTCATGGCTCTATGCCCCGAGTGCGGCGGGTCGGTTCCTCCGGCCCACTTCGTGGCGGTCTCGCCCGGCCCGGTGCGCTGCCGCTGGTGCAACGCCCGGGTCAGGCTTCCGCGCTGGGGCCGGTTGCTTCGCGATGCTCTCGCTTCGCTTCTCGGGTCTGCCGCGGTGGTCGGCGCCGGGATCGGTTACTTCGAGAACAAAGACCCGCTCTGGCCCGTCGCGGGCCTTCTCGGTCTTACCGTGGCGCTCGCCCTGGCCTGGCTGGTCGAATTCTTCGTACCGCTCGAGACACTCGCGGGCCGCTCTGTCTCTCCAGTGAAGGTCGCCACGCGCCTACCCTACGAGGACGAGCTGACGCCCCATCCCGACAAGCCCGCCGCTGCCTCCGGAGATCGCTCGTGACTCGAGTCGTGCTGCGCGGACAAGGCTCCGTCGATGCAGGCATCGTCTACGCCATCGGCCGCAACTACGTCGAACACGCCCGCGAGATGGGCGTCAAGGCCGAACCCGTCGTCTTCCTCAAACCGACGACGGCGCTGCAAGCTGGCGGCGGCCTCGTGCCGTGGCCGCGCGGCAGTAGGCTCGTCCATCACGAGGTCGAACTCGCCCTGCTCCTTTGCCGCGGCGG
>CAZPJJ010000453.1:0-3462 GCA_964586535.1 uncultured Acidobacteriota bacterium
TATCTTTCTGATTTTGGGTTGGGCAAGCAGACCAGTCTTGATCTTTTCGCAGAGCTCTTGGCGAGCGTGACCAGGCGGGTCGCGGCGGTGATGCCGGTCGTGACGCGCACATGGCTGTCGACATCCACGTTCGTGCCGACGGTTGTCGTGGAGGTCGTCGTCTCGTCCTC
The DNA here is from genome assembly GCA_964586535.1 of uncultured Acidobacteriota bacterium. Classification (GTDB taxonomy): domain Bacteria; phylum Acidobacteriota; class Polarisedimenticolia; order J045; family J045; genus CAZPJJ01. The sequence goes on from CAZPJJ010000453.1 coordinate 171, forward strand.
GCCGACGCGCAGCGCATGGGCGAGGAGCGGACGGTTGGGCATCACATAGACGAACTCGTCCGACGCATCGAGCAGCAGTGCGGTATTCAAGTGCGAGGGCCGCACGTCCATCACCGCGATCCCGAACGCCGCGAGGTCGTGGACGCGCGTGGCGCTGAGTTTCACGGCCAAGCCGACCGCGTCGGTCCCGGCCGCGTAGCGCACGACGACGCGGCGAGGCGAGTCGTCGATCGCGGCGGCGGCAAGGATCGCTGTGGCGTCCCGCGAGACCTTGCGCTGGCCATCGATCGTCTTGAACGAGGCGAGCGTCTCCCGCAGCGTCAGGTCGGCGCCGTCGGCGGCGAGCGCGGGCCAGGGCGCGGCGAGCGCCAAGCAGGCGGCTGCCAGCGCGGCGATCGCGAGCAATCCTCCGGATCGGGAGCGGACGGGAGCGGAGCGTCGGGGCGCGCGGTGCATGGTGAGTCTCCTCGCCCGAGAGGGGGGCGTCTCGGCACCCCTCTTCTCGCAAGGCCCATGCCTCCGCCTAATTTATTGAAAAGAAGAGAGTTGACATCTTTGTGACATGGCGACCGGCGGCCATTGGCCGGACACCCTGGCCGATGGGCGGTCAGGCCGCGTTATCCTTCGCCGGCCGCGTCCGACGGCGGGGGCGAACGCGAGGGAGCGCGCATGGACAAGGTCTTTCGTCTCGTGGTGCCGGCGCTGGCGATGGCGGTTTGGGCCTTTGGATGCGGCAAAGGCAGCGAGGCGCCACCCGAGGACGCGGGCCCGGTCCGCGGCGGGACGCTCGTCGTCGGATTGCGCACCGAGCCCGACACCGCGCACCCTTATCTGAGCCGCGCGCAGGAGTCCCTCGAACTCGCCAACCGCACGCTGCCGCGCCTCTGGCGCGAGGTGCTCCCCGAGCCGGGGCAGGAGGTCCGCTTCGAGCCCGAGCTCGCGCGCTCCTACACCTGGGAGGACGGTGGCAAGGCGCTCCGCGTCGAGCTGGTCGAGGGCGCGACGTGGAGCGACGGCTCGCCCGTCACCTGCGAGGACTTGGCCTTCACGCTCGAAGCGCAAAAGGATCCGGCGCTCGGCTGGCCCGCGGCGTCGATCAAGAAGAACGTCGCGGGAGTCGAGTGCCCCGCGCCAGGCGTCGCGGTCTACCGCTTCGACACCGTCACGCCAGACCGCCTCATGGACGTCAACGACATCCACGTGCTGCCGCGCTCGCTGGCGGCGATCCCGCGCGACCAGTGGCGCCAGACGGACTGGACGGTGGCGCTCCCCGCGGCGGGCCCCTTCACGATCGCGTCGTGGCAGCGCGGGGTCGAGCTCGTGCTCACGCGCCACGAGAAGTACTGGGGCGCGCCCGAGCTGCCGCGCCTCGAGCGCGTCGTGCTGCGCGCGATCCCCGAGACCGTGGCCGCGCAGACGGCGCTCCTGACGGGCGACGTGGACGTGCTGGCGAGCATCACGCCCGACACGGCGCGGATGTTCGCCGAGCGAGAGGGCTTCACCGTCGTGCGCCGGCCGGGCTGGCACTACGTCTACATGGGCCACAACGCGATCGACCCGGCGGCCTACCGCGCCTACCGCGAGCGCCGCGAGCGCGAGTGCGCGCGGGCGGGCGACCAGGACTGCCTCGACGACGCGGCCGCCGTCGCCAAGCTCGCGCGCGAGCGCCCGCATCCGATCCTGGGCGATGCGCGCGTGCGCCTCGCGCTCACGCTCGCCATCGACCGCCGCTTGATCATCGACACGCACCTCTCGGGCGAGGCCGAGATCCCTCCCTCGCCGATCCTCGCGCCGCTGCCGGCCCACGATCCGGGACTGGCGCCGTGGGAGCACGACCCCGAGCGGGCGCTCGCGCTGCTCGCAGAGGCGGGCTTCACCGACAGCGACGGCGACGGCCTCCTCGACCGCGGCGGCAAGAAGCTCGCGCTGACGCTCTTCACGCAGGCCGGCAACGCGCTCCGCGAGAACGCCGCCGTCATGGTGAAGCAGGATCTCGCGGCCATCGGCGTCGACGTGACGCTGCGGCCGCTACCGGGGCAGTCGTTCTACCCCGAGCTCTGGAAGCGTGGGATGGATCTCTGGATCGGCCGCTGGCGCGTGCCGGCGCGCGTCGACATGACCGAGCTGCTGCACGCGAACGCCTGCGGCACTGGCGGCGCCAACTTCGGCTGCTGGACGAACGAGCAGGCCGACGCGCTCGCGGCGCGCGCGATCGCCACGGTCGACGACCTCGAGCGCGCCCAGCTCTGGCACCAGTGGGAGCTCGCCTTCCACGACGAGCAGCCCTACACGATCCTCTTCCGCGCCCACGAGATGCTTGCGGCGCGCGACGCCGTGCGCGGAGTCGAGAGCAGCCTCGCCAACGACTCGCTCAACGGCCTGGAGACGTGGTGGCTCGACCCGGCGCGCGGCAAGCCGTGATCCGCGGCCTCGCGCCGCGTCTGGCGACGGCGCTCGCGACGCTCGCGGTGCTCCTCGGCGTCGGCTTCGCGCTGCTGCATCTCGCGCCGGGGGACGCGGCGGATCTCGCCGAGGATCCGTCGCTCTCGTACGAGGACCGCGAGCACTTGCGCCGCGCGCTGGGTCTCGACCAGCCGCCCTGGGCGCGCTTCGTGGCGTACGCGGCGCACGTCCTGCACGGCGACCTCGGCGTCTCGCTCACGAAGCATCGTCCGGTGGCGAGCGTGCTCGGCGAGGCGCTCGGGCCGACGCTCCTGCTCTCGGGGAGCGCGCTCGTGATCGCACTCGCGATCGGCTGGGTCGTGGGAACGCGCGCGGCGGCGCGGCCGCGCGGGATCGCCGCGTGGCTCGTGCGCACGGCGCTCCCGGCGCTCGACGCGGCGCCGCCCTTCTGGCTCGGGCTCGCCGCGGTGCTGCTTTTCTCCTGGCATCTCGGCTGGCTGCCCGCGGGTGCGATGCGCGCGCCCGCTTCGACAGCGACAGGTTTCGCCGCCCTCGGCGACGTGCTGCGCCATCTCGTGCTGCCGGTGCTCGTCATCGCGCTGCCCGGCGCGGCGCCCGTCGCGCGGCACCAGTGGGTCGCGATGCGGCGCGAGCTCGCGGCGGGACACGTCGTCGCCGCGCGCGCGATGGGCGTGCCCGAGCGGACGATCGTCTGGCGGCGCGCCGCGCGCGCGGCGCTGCAGCCGCTGCTCGCGCTCGTGGGGCTCGCGTTTCCCGCGCTCGTCGGCGGGGCGGTCGTCGTCGAGGTCGTGTTCGCGTGGCCGGGGCTGGGGCGCGTCCATCACGAGGCGCTCCTCGCGCGCGACGTGCCGCTCGCTATGGGCGGGTT
>CAZPJJ010000454.1:0-3461 GCA_964586535.1 uncultured Acidobacteriota bacterium
GAGATTGTCGATGCCGGCCTTTAGGTAGTCGCCGCGGCGGTTCTGGTACTTGAGGTAGTAGGCGTGCTCCCACACGTCGAGCGTGAGCAGGGGCACGTCGCTCGTCGTCACCGGCGTGTCGGCATTGGGCGTGCGCGTGATCTTCAGCGCCTTGCCGTCGTAGACGAGCCACGCCCAGCCGCTGCCGAATTGCCCGAGCGCGGCCGCGGCGAGATCGGCTTTCATCTTTTCGATCGAACCGAACGACGAGGTCGCGAGCTCGGCGAGCTTGCCGGTGGGATCGCCGCCGCCCTTGGGCTTGAGGCTCATCCAGTAGAAGTCGTGGTTCCACACCTGAGCCGCGTTGTTGAAGACCGCGACGCTCTCTTGCGAGCCGTGCGACTTCTTGACGATCGTCTCGAGCGGTGCGCCCTCGAGCTCTTTGCCGGCGAGGAGTTCGTTGAGCTTGTTGACATAGCCCTGATGGTGCTTGCCGTAGTGAAACGAGAGCGTCTTGGCGGAGATCAGCGGCTCGAGGGCGTTCTCGGCGAAGGGCAGCTTCATGAGCGTCAGCGACGGTGCCTGCTTGGCGATGGCCGGCGCGCCCGAAGTCGCGCCCAGGACGACGGCCCCCGCGCCGGCGGCGACGGTTCTGGCCAGGAAATCGCGACGGGAAGGGGAAGACTTGTGGTCAGCCATGGCTACTCCTCGCGGTGAAGCCGCTCCCGGGCCTGGCGATCGGCGAGCCCCGAGCGGCGAGACTCGGGGATTATCCCCCGCGGTCGTGACGAGGGCGAATGGCGAAGAAAGGCGGAAGATCGAGGGAGGGAATGGAATCGTGCGGAGTCGGCGCGAAAATCCGCGAGAGCCGGGATCTTTCGCCTGTCCAGACTGTCTAATGGCGCTGTAGGGCGAAAACCCGGCGCGGGCCGCGTGGCGCGCGCCCGGAGGAGTCTGCGATGCGAGCGATGTCCACGATTTTCACGCTGGCCCTGGCCATGGGCGCCGCGGCGGTCAACCTGCCGGCCGCGGCGGCGGAGGTTCCCTTGCTGCCCGATAGCACGGCGGCCGGACGCACGGGCGTCTCGGTGACGGTCTACAACTCGAATCTGGCGCTCGTGCGCGAGTCGCGGACGCTGAGCATCGACCGCGCGGGCACGCTGCGGCTGCGCTTCATGGATGTGCCGTCGTCGATCAATCCGGCGACGGTGCACCTGAGGTCGCTCTCGGGACCGGGAGCGATCGCGGTGCTCGAGCAGAACTACGAGTACGACTTGGTGTCGCCGTCGAAGCTGCTCGAGAAGTATGTCGGCAAGGAGGTCGAGATCGTCGAACAGGCGGACGACCTGACGACGCGCAGCGTGCGCGCGACGCTGCTCGCGGTCAACGAGAGCCCGGTCTACCAGGTCGGCGATCGCATCGTGCTCTACCAGACGGGCAAGATCACGCTGCCCGAGGTGCCGGCGGACCTGGTGGCGCGGCCGACGCTGGTGTGGACGATCGACGCGCCCGCGGCGGGCAAGCACGAGATCGAGGCGTCGTACCTGACGGGCGGCATGAACTGGAATGCCGACTATGTCGCGGTGATCGACGCGGACGACAAGAAGCTCGATCTCAACGGCTGGGTGACGATCGCCAACCAGTCGGGCGCGGGCTTCGAGAACGCGACGCTGAAGCTGGTCGCGGGCGACGTGCGGCGCGTGTCCGGGCCCGAGATGGATCGCTACGAGAAAGCGGTGATGACCGCAGCACCGCGCGCAGCGGCGCCGAGCTTCGAAGAAGAAGCGTTCTTCGAGTACCACCTCTACACGCTCGACCGTCCGACGACGATCAAGGACAACCAGACGAAGCAGATCAGCCTCTTCCAGGCGGCGGGGACGCCGGTCACGAAGAAGCTGATGCTGACGGGACAGCCTTGGTACTACCGGTCGCAGCACGGCACGATCTCGCAGAACGAGAAGGTGAAAGTGATTCTGGAATTCAAGAACGCGAAGGAGAGCGGCCTCGGCATCCCGCTGCCGAAGGGAACGATCCGCGTGTACAAGAAGGACCGCTCGGGATCGGAGCAGTTCGTGGGCGAGGACGCGATCGATCACACGCCGAAGGACGAGATGCTGAAGCTCTTCGTGGGCGAGGCGTTCGATGTCGTCGCGGATCGCGTGCAGACCGAGTACCGCTCGCTGAGCCCGCGGCAGAGCGAGTCGGCCTACGAGATCTCGATTCGGAATCGGAAGGAAGAAGACGTCGTGGTGACGGTGCGCGAGCCGGTCGGCGGGGATTGGCGGATCGTCGCGTCGAGCGTGCCCGGCAAGAAGCTGGACGCGGGGACGGTCGAGTTCGCGGTGCCGGTGCCGAAGGGGCAGGAGGTCAAGCTGACCTATCGCGTCGCGGTGAAGTGGTGATGCGCGCCGTAGCGATCGGCTGATGGCTCTGTGCTGAATGCTGACCGCTGAGTGCCGATGGTAGATACGTGTCGGCCGCCGTCAGCGCGAGGGCGGGACAGCGCGAGTCCGAGCGGGGATGTCGCGAGACGCGCCGCATGCGCCGCGCGCGCGGCCGCCGCGTCACTCGTCGTCGATGCTCTCGAAGTGCGGCAGGGCTTCGATCTCGTCGGCGCCCATCATCGTGGCGAGCCGTTGCAGGTTGCTGAGGATCGCGAGGCGCTCCCACTCGTCGAGGCGTTCGAGTTCGCGACGGACGCGATCCTGCAAGAGCGAGGGCGCGCGGCCGAGGAGTTCGCGGCCCTCGGCGGTGACGCGGACGACGACGACGCGCTTATCGTCGGTCTCGCGGGCGCGGGCGACGAGGCTGCGCCGCTCGAGGCGCGCGAGGATCCCGGTGACGGTGGCCTGCGAGAGCCGCACGGCGCGGGAGAGCGCGCCCGCCGTGACGGGCTCGAGGCGCGCCGCGGCCTGGAGCGTGGCGAGCTGCGGGCCGGTCAAGCCGCACTCGTCGTGGAGGCGGCGCGAGTGGACGTCGACGGCGCGGATGATCTGTCGGATCGCGCCGACGATGCGCGACTCGAGGTCGAGAGGCGGCTCGGTCATCGCCGGACCTTCGCGGCGGTGTCGGGGTCCTTCCACGCCCACCACTGCAAGAGCGCGGGATCGTGGCGGCTCTCGCTCGCGAAGTAGACCGCGCAGCGAAACACGTAGAGCACGCAGCGATCGACGGGCCCGCCGACCAGCGATTCGTAGCGGCGGTACATGTCCTCGGGATCGGCATGCTTCAGGTCGGCGACGCGCTCGTAGCCGAGCTTGCGCAGCTTGGGGGCCATCTTCGGGCCGATGCCGGGGATGCGTTGCAATTCGTCCATCGGGAGTCCTCGCCGAAGCCGCGATGATCGCGCGTCCGCGGCGCAGCGTAAAGCGCCGGGGGAGGTGCGTCGCGGGATGCGACACCCAACGACTTGGGGGGACAGGCACATCTGGGGACAGGCGACTTAGGGGGACAGGCGACTTAGGGGGACAGGCGACTTAGGG
>CAZPJJ010000455.1:0-3442 GCA_964586535.1 uncultured Acidobacteriota bacterium
TGGGCTCTCCGCCCGCCGATACCGACGGCGACGGCGTGCGCGACGGTCGCGACAAGTGCCCCGACACACCTCGCGGCGCGATCGTCGACGAGGACGGCTGCCCCCTTGACTCAGATGGTGACGGTGTCTTCGACGGCATCGACAAGTGCCCCGACACTCCCCAGGGTTGGCCAGTCGACGCGTCGGGCTGCCCGAAAGACTCCGATGGTGACGGAGTCCCGGATGGCCGCGACAAGTGCCCCGACACCCCGAAGGGCGCCACGGTCGATGCGGACGGCTGCCCCAGCGACGCCGACGGTGACGGCGTCTGGGACGGCATCGATAAGTGCCCCGACACCCCGAAGGGCGCGAGCGTCGACGCGGTCGGCTGCCCCAAGGATTCCGATGGTGACGGAGTCTGGGACGGCATCGACAAGTGCCCCGGCACGCCAAAGGGCGCGATCGTCGACGCGACGGGCTGCCCGAAGGACTCTGACGGAGACGGCGTCTGGGACGGCATCGACAAGTGCCCCGACACTCCGAAGGGCGTCGCAGTCGACGAGGTCGGCTGCCCGAAGCAGACGCTCTTCAGCGGCACCAGCCGCACGCTCGTCCTCGAAGGTGTGAACTTCGCGCTCAACTCGGCGAATCTCACGATCGAGTCCGACACCACCCTCGACCGCGTCGCGAAGGCGCTCGTGGAGTTCCCCGACATTCGCGTCGAGGTCGCGGGACACACGGACTCGTCAGGCCGCGACTCGTACAACCTCGGCCTCTCACAGCGTCGCGCCGACGCCGTCAAGTCCTACTTGGTCGGCAAGGGCGTCGCAGCGGACCGCCTCACGACGAAGGGGTACGGTGAAGCCGAACCCGTGGCCGACAACAAGACCGAGGAAGGCCGGGCGCGGAACCGTCGCGTCGAGTTGCGCCGCCTCGACTGATCCTTCGACGGATCGCTTCGCCAGAACGAACGACAGAGCCCCGGGGCCTCGCGCCCCGGGGCTTTTTCATCGTGCTCGCGGACGTCAGCTTGGATCGGCGCCCGGTTTCGCGTGCGTCGGCTGCGTGATCGCGCCCGAGACACGGCGCTCCGCGCGCGCAGCCCTCTCATGAGCCTGCTGCCGCACGATGCTCGACTCGGCGACGACGGAAACGAACGTCGCCATCCGCCACGCATCCTCGCCTGCCTGACTCGCGTCGAGCAGCCGATCCACGAGCCGCAGGATGATCGCGGCCACCCGGTCGTCGTCGGGCTCTTTCATCAGCCACGAGGCGAGAGCGCGAAACGCGACGCGCCACTCGGAGGTCTCCGCGAGCGCGCCCCCGATCGCCACGAGCTGCTCGCGATCGAATCCGAGCGCATGCGCGTCCGCGTCGATTTCCTCGAGGATCCGCGCTGCCAAGATGCCCTGCCGCTCGCGAAAGCAGAGCGGCAGAGCCTCGCGCGCGGCGTCGATCGCGTGTGTCGTCATCCCGGACCTTTTGTAGAGCAGGCAGAGCGCCCGAAGGAGTTCGGGTGATGGTTGATGCGAATCGCGCAGCCGCTCGAGATCCGCGAGGGCTGCGACGGGATCCTCGGCGAAGCGTCCTTCGGCTGCTCGCACGTGACTCTCGACGTCGATGAGGATCGGGAGCCTGGGTTCGATCGGCTCCGCGCGTTCGACCTCGCGGACGACGCCTTCCTCGAGTCTGAATCTCCGTGCGGCGGGTGCCGTGGGCGCGTCTTCGCTCCAGGACTCCTCGCTGGGCGGGCGAGTCGTCGCCGCGGGCTTCTGGTCTCGGCGACGTTTCCAACGGAAGAAGTCCCAGCCGCCCATCGCGTCCTCGCGGATCGGAACGAGCGTCCGAAGGAACGCTCGCAGGTAAGCTACTCTCGAATGCCGGCCCCGGCTTCGGGAAATCCCGGCGTGCGATGCTCGACGAGACCACCCGTCGCATCGCGCTGCAAGAGCATCGCCTCGACACCAGCCGGCAACCGGGAGAAGCCCTGCGCCCCGAGAACGGAGAGAGCCGTCGCCCAGGAATCCGCGACAAGCGCGGAGGGCGCGATCACGGTTACCGAAGGCGCGATGTCGGCTGGCCATCCCGTTCTCGGATCGACGATGTGACTGAAGCGACGGCCCTCGATCTCCACGAAGCGCGCGTAATTGCCGCTCGTGCACACGGCCTGCGGCCCCGAGAGCCGGAGAGTGCGATAGACACCCTCGCCTGCGGGATCGCGCACGTCGACGGTCCAGGCTTGACCGTCCGGAGCCTCGCCAAAAAAGCTCACGTCGCCGCCGACATCGACGAGTCCCCCCGCGACTCCCGCGCGACGCATGGCGTCGATGGCGACGTCGATGCCATAGCCTTTCGCGTTTCCGCCGAGATCGACGCGCGTCGTGCCGAGGGATTTGGCGGCCCCCGCCTCGGCGAGCGAGACGTGCTCCCACGACGAGGCTCGACGCGCCCGCTCCAGTTCCTCCGGAGCCGGCAGCGTTCCGTTTCGTCCGGCAGCGCGCCAGAGTTCGATGACTGGCCTGCACGTGATGTCGAATGCGCCGTCCGATCGCTGGTATTCCTCGCGCGCGGAACGGAGCACGGTCAGCGAGTCGGATGAGAGCGGCACCTCGACTCCAGCCGGAGCCGCGTTGAACCGGGAGATCTCGGAGGCTTCGATCCACGTGCTCATGAGCGCTTCCACGCGCCGTAACTCACTCTCGGCCGCCGCGAGTCCGCGCTCCGCCGTTTTCTGCTCCTCCCGTGGAACCACGGCGACGAGCAGACAGGAAGTGCCCATGATCGCCGTGGGCTCTCGTGTGACGGTGATCCGCGCCGGTGGACCGCCCCCGGTCTGCCAGAACGCGGTCGCGACGAGCGCCGCGAGAGCGACGAAGAACCCGAGCGGAACCACGCGCGAGCGAGTCGTCATGCTCTCACTTTACCCTCGGGCGGCTCGGTCTCGGGCTCGGGTTCACGATCGGCGCCGCACGATGAGTTCCGAGGTCGCGCGGGCGGCGCTCTCGTAGGAGCTTTGGACCTGGTCACGGATCGCCTCTTCGATCCTGGGGCCCAGAAAAGGGACGGAGACCCGGATCGTGCCCTCGACGATCCGCTCGCATCCGCGAGGAGCCGGGCGAACGAAAAGCACCCCGCGTGCATCGACCGCCGCCCTGGCGACTCCCATGTCGGGGATCACCTTCCACTCCAGAACACCGGCGATCGCGTCGAAACGGTTCTCCTGCTCGAAGCCAAGCAGGCTGCTTCCTAGCAAGGCCCGCGAGGCGTCCCGTGTCTCACCGACGGCTTCGAACCTGCTGATCCAGCAGCGTTTACCATCCTCGGCCCACTCCCGGAGAACGATGCGCTTCGTGCCTGCGGCCTCATCGAGGATCCGGTCGTACTCGGGTTCCCAGAAGATCTCCCAGAATTCGGCAGGGCTGCAGGCGAACTCATGGCGAATAGCGATTTGCAACGGCGACTC
>CAZPJJ010000456.1:0-3415 GCA_964586535.1 uncultured Acidobacteriota bacterium
GACCATCCCGGCGGAGATCTTCTATCCGCTCGGCCCCGAAGGCGGGATCGACCCCGGTGCGGGTCGCTGCCCCGTCGTGGTTTTCCAACACGGCTTCAGCCGCTCCCCCGGCCGTTACACGGACATCGGCGAGCGCCTGGCGAGCCGCGGTTACGTCGTCCTGATGGGGGACTTCCCCTGCGGCTTTCTCGGCTGCGATCACAGTGCGAACGCCAACCGCGTGAGCCGGCTCATCGACTGGATCCTCGAGCGCGATCTCGATGCGGCGTCGATCTTCTTCGGCCGCGTCGATCGCGAGGCGATCGGCACCGCGGGCCACTCGGCGGGCGGTCTGCACGCGCTCGTCGCCGCGGCGCGAGATCCTCGCGTGCGCGCCTCGGCACCGCTCGACGGCGTCGACAATGGCGGGCTCGGCGTCGGGGCTGCGGCGACGACGACCACGCCGATCGCTCACGTCTATTCGGAACCAAGTTCCTGCAACGCCGACCAGAGCGCCGCCGACCTCTATGCGGCGGCGAATCCCCAGAAGCGCGGGACACTCATCGTGGGCGCGAACCACTGCGATCCCGAGCGTAACGGCGACTTCTTCGGCTGCGAACTGACCTGCGGGCGCTGGAACGCCACGCGCCATGCCAACTATGTGCGCCAACTGACGGCGTGGTTCGAGTACTTCCTGCGCTGCGATGAAGCCTATTACGACGACAACTTCGGCACCTGGCCCCAAGCGCGCGTCGCCGACGGCACGGTCGCTTATCAAGCCGCGATGAATCCTCCCGCCCCCGTCGGTCTCGCCGCGGCTTGGAGCGGACGCGTCGAGATCTCGCGGGCGGCCCCCGTGCGTTGCGTGGGCGTCACCGGCTGGAACGTCTATCGCTCCACGACGGCGGGCGGTCCCTACGATCTCGCCGGCGAGAACCTGCCGATCGGCGAGCGCACCTGGATCGACCCCCAGGCCGCGCCTGGCACGACCTACTTCTACGTGGCGCGCGACGAGTTCCGCGACTTCGCCGGCGAGGCTTTGAGCGCGCCCTCGAACGAAACCAGCCTCACCACGCCTCCCGCCGGCGAGAACGTCCCGCAGGAGGTCGCGGCGCTCCTCGCTTCGCGCGGCCCGGCCGAGAGCATCGCGATCACCTACGAGCCCGCTCCCTGCGCCTCGGATCACATCGCTTACTGGGACGTCGTTTCCGCCCCCGGCGTCCCGCTCGCCTGGGAAGGCCAGGCGTGCGCCCTCGGGGCCGGCGGCGAGGCGAACTTCGATGCGGGGTCCGTTCTTCCCGGTTCGGTTCTGCGCTTCGTCGTCGCGGGCTCCGACGGAACGATCGAGGGATCGTACGGCCGCAACTCGAGCGGGATCGAGCGTCCCGAAGCGGCGGGACTTCCTGCGTGCGATCCGCTGCAGCGCCTCGACGGCGAGTGCGCGTCGAGACCCTGAGGTTTTCCCTGGGCCTCGGTTTCGCGCTTCCTCAAGGAGCGGCTGCGCGACACTCGCTAGACTCTGGGTTCGCTCTTCGCGGAGGCAGCGGGCTTGTTGCTCTCGGAATTCACGGTCGGCATCGTCGGCGGCGGGCAACTCGCCCGGATGATGCTGCAGAAGGCCCACAAGCTGGGCCTGCGCGCGCACGTGCTCGACCCCGATCCCGAGTGCCCCGCGGCGGCGCTCTGCGATCGTCTCGTCGTCGGCGATCCGCGCTCGCCGCGGGATCTCGCGGCGCTCGCCGCGCACGTCGATGTCACGACCTTCGAGATCGAGAACGTCGACGCCTCCGCGATGGAATCGCTCTCGCGCAGCGGCCGTTTGATTCTGCCTTCGCCGGCCCTGCTCCAGACCCTCCAAGACAAGTTCGCTCAAAGGCGCGCCCTCGCGCGGGCGGGCTTCCCTGGGCCACGCTTTGCCTCGATCGACGCGGGCGACGTGGGCGCGCTGCGCGCCTTCGGCTTTCCGCTGGTGCAGAAGTCTCGCCGCGGCGGCTACGACGGCCGCGGCGTCGTCGTCCTGCACGACGAATCCGATCTCGCGTGCGCCCTCCCGGGGCCCTCGCTCGCCGAGGAACTCGTGGCGATCGAGCTCGAGCTCGCCGTCATCGTTGCGCGCGGCCGCGACGGCGCCGTCCGCTCGTATCCCGTCGTCGAAATGGACTTCGATCCGCACACGCACGTCCTCGACGTGCTGCTCGCGCCCGCGCGCATCGACGAGGCGATCGCCGTCGAGGCGAAGCGGCTCGCCGAGTCGGCGATCGCGGCTCAGGACGGAGTGGGCGTCTTCGGCGTCGAGATGTTCCTGACGAAGGACGGCCGCCTCCTGATCAACGAGATCGCGCCACGGCCGCACAACTCCGGCCACTACACGATCGAGGCCGCCGCGACCTGCCAGTTCGAGCAGCATCTGCGCGCCGTCGCGGGCCTCCCCCTGGGATCGACGGAACTGCTGCGCCCGGCTGCAATGGTGAACTTGCTCGGAAGCGGAGCGCAGAGCGGAAAGCCGCGCGTCCACGGCCTGGCCGAAGCGCTCGCACTCGAGGGTGTCTCGTTCCACTTCTACGGGAAGGCCGAGACGAGGCCCCACCGCAAGATGGGCCACGTCACCGTCGTCGCGCCGACGGTCGACGCGGCCCGCGAGACCGCGCTTCGTGTACGCTCTCTCGTGCGGATCGAAGCGGACGACGCATCCATCCCGCTCCCTCGTCCGTAGGAGGCCCGATCGTGAGTGCCGCACCCCGCGTCGGCGTCATCATGGGTTCCGATTCCGATTGGCGCGTGATGAGCGCGGCCGCCGAGGCACTACGCGAACTCGGCGTTCCTTGCGAGGCGACGGTCGTCTCGGCGCACCGCACGCCGCAGCGCATGGTCGAGTACGCGACGGCCGCCGAGTCTCGCGGGCTCCTTGCGATCATCGCCGGCGCGGGCGGAGCCGCGCACCTGCCGGGCATGGTCGCGTCGCTCACCACTCTGCCTGTCATCGGCGTACCGATCACCGCGACCGGCCTCAACGGACTCGACGCGCTGCTCTCGATCGCGCAGATGCCCGCGGGGATCCCCGTGGCGACCGTCGCGATCGACGGCGCGCGCAACGCCGGCCTGCTCGCCGCGAGCATCGTCGCGAACGGCGATCCCGAGTTGCGCGAACGCCTGCGTGCGTTCCGCCGCCGCATGGCGGACTCGGTGATCGAAAAAGCCGCGCGCGTCGAGGCCGAACATGACGGTCGCGGTTGAGATGAAGCGCTGATGAGCAGCCTGCTCGATCCCGCCGTGCTCTTCTTCGCGGCCGGACTGCTCGCCGGGCTCTTGCGCGCCGACCTGAAGATTCCCGAGGTCCTCTACGAGACGCTCAGCATCTATCTGCTGCTCGCGATCGGCCTCAAGGGCGGCGTCCAGCTGGCGACGGCACCGCTCGGTCTGCTCCTCCCCGCCGCCA
>CAZPJJ010000457.1:0-3400 GCA_964586535.1 uncultured Acidobacteriota bacterium
GCTCAAAGCGGCCGCGTCCGAGCGACTCGTCCTCGCCCTCAAGCGCGCGGGACGAGAGCGAGAGGCGCGCTCTTGGCTCGCGGACCGCGAACCTCCAACCCCCCCGCAAGCTCATCCCGATGCCTGAGTTCCGGGTTGCCGGAGCGGGGGCGGGAGACTAGCATTCGCGGCTGCGGCTACGCCCAGCGGTTCCCCACCGCACGCAGAGTCCGGGCGTACCGGGAGGACACTCCGTGAACGTCCACGAGTATCAAGCGAAGGAGATCCTTGCGCGCTTCGGCGTCCCGGTCCCCGAAGGCCGGCTCGCCGCCACGCCCGAAGAAGCGCGCGGGATCGCCCAGGAGTACGGCGGCGCCGTTGTCATCAAGGCGCAGGTTCACGCCGGCGGCCGCGGAAAGGGAGGCGGCATCAAGCTCGCCAAGACTCCCGACGAGGCCGAAAAGCATTTCCGCGCGATTCACGGCATGACTCTCGTCACGCCGCAGACGGGCGAGCGCGGCCGCCTCGTGCGCCGCGTGTACGTCACGCGCGCCGTCGACATCGCCCACGAGTACTACCTCAGCCTGCTCGTCGATCGCGCGACCTCGCGCGTGACGATCATGGCCTCCGCCGAAGGCGGGGTGGAGATCGAAAAGGTCGCGGCGGAAACTCCCGAGAAGATCGTCCGCGCGACGATCGAGCCCACCGCGGGCTACACGCCCTCGCTCGGCCGCTCGATCGGCTATGCGCTGGGCCTCGGTGGCGCCGAAGTGAAGGCGTTCACTGCGATGCTCGGCGCGCTCGTGCGCTGCTTCCACGAGATCGACGCCTCGCTCGTCGAGATCAACCCGCTCATCCGCACGCCGCAGGGCGAGATCGTCGCCCTCGACGCGAAGATCAACCTTGACGACAACGGCCTCTATCGCCACGCGGAAATCCGCGAGATGCGCGACACCGACGAAGAGGATCCGCTCGAGGTGGAGGCGAGCAAGAGCGGCCTCAACTACATCAAGCTCGACGGTACGGTCGGCTGCATGGTCAACGGCGCGGGTCTCGCGATGGCGACGATGGACATCATCGACCTCGCGGGTTCGCGTCCGGCGAACTTCCTCGACGTCGGCGGCGGCGCGAACAAAGAGTCGGTCGCCAACGCGTTCCGCATCTTGCTCGCCGATCCCGACGTGAAGGGCGTGCTGGTCAACATCTTCGGCGGCATCGTGCGCTGCGATCGCGTCGCCGAGGGAATCATCGCGGCCGCCAAGGAAGTGCAGATCAACGTGCCGCTCGTCGTGCGGCTGCAGGGCACGAATGCCGCCGAGGCGCGGCAGATGCTGCTCGCTTCGGGCCTGCAACTCGACGTCGCGGACGGCCTCGACGAGGCCGCGCGCAAGGTCGTAGCGGCGGTGGGAGGTGCGCGATGAGCATTCTCGTCGACGCGGGAACGCGCGTTCTCGTCCAGGGCATGACCGGTTCCGAAGGTTCCTTCCACAGCCAGCAGATGCTCGCCGCGGGCACGCGCGTCGTCGCGGGGGTCACGCCGGGCAAAGGCGGCACGACACACCTCGGCGTGCCGATCTTCGACAGCGTGCGCCAGGCCGTCGCGGAGACGGGCGCCAACGCGGCGGCGATCTTCGTGCCGCCGGCATTCGCGGCCGACGCGCTGCTCGAGTCGATCGAGGCCGAGCTTCCGCTCGTCGTCTGCATCACCGAGGGCATCCCGGTACTCGACATGCTGCGCGTCAAGAACGCCCTTCTTGCGTCGGGCAAGTCGCGCCTCATTGGACCGAACTGCCCCGGCATCATCACGCCCGAGCGCTGCAAGATCGGCATCATGCCGGCTTCGATCCACCGCGCGGGCACGGTGGGCGTCATCTCGCGCTCCGGGACGCTCACTTACGAAGCGGTCGATCAACTGACGCGTCTCGGCCTCGGCCAGAGCACCTGCATCGGCATCGGCGGCGACCCCATCATCGGTTCGCCGTTCACCAGCTTGCTTCCTCTCTTCGAAGCGGATCCGCAAACCGAAGCCGTGGTCGTCATCGGCGAGATTGGCGGCACGGCCGAAGAAGAAGCCGCGGCCTGGGTGAAGGCTCACATGACGAAACCTGTCGTCGCGTTCATCGCCGGCGCGACGGCGCCTCCGGGACGCCGCATGGGGCACGCGGGGGCCATCATCAGCGGCGGCAAGGGGACCGCGCC
This sequence comes from uncultured Acidobacteriota bacterium, assembly GCA_964586535.1. GTDB lineage: Bacteria > Acidobacteriota > Polarisedimenticolia > J045 > J045 > CAZPJJ01. The sequence goes on from CAZPJJ010000457.1 coordinate 2,179, forward strand.
CGAAAAGAAAGCGGCGCTGCGGGCGGCCGGCATTCACGTCGTCGACTCGCCGGCCGAAATTGGCAAGACAGTCGCGCGCGTCCTCGGAAAGTAGTCATCCATGGCCATCGAAAGAACACTCGCCATCATCAAGCCGGATGCCGTCAAGAAGGGCGTCATCGGCGAAACGATCAAAACGATCGAGAGCGCCGGACTCACGCCGGTTTCGATCAAGCGGCTCCACCTCACCAAGACCCAGGCCGAAGGCTTCTACGCGGTGCATCGCGAGCGGCCCTTCTTCGGCGAACTCACGGCCTTCATGAGCGAAGGCCCCTGCGTCGTCATGGTTCTCGAAGGCGAAGGGGCGATCACCCGCTGGCGCGAACTGCTCGGGGCCACGGATCCCGCGAAAGCCGCCGAGGGTACGCTGCGCAAGCGATTCGGCACGAACATTCAGTGCAACGGCTACCACGGCTCGGACGCACCCGAAACGGCCGCGTTCGAGATCGGCTACATGTTCAGCGGACTCGAGCGTCACTGACGGCGGCTGATCCTCTGATCGAACATCGCGCCCCCCACGGTGACCGGAAGATTGTTAGTTTTCCGACTCTTCCTTGCGCCGTGGGGGAGCCCGCCGCTCCCCACCGTTGGGCGAGTATCAAGAGGCGCCCTCGCCCAGTCGTTGACTTCACTCACCGAGCCGCGCCGCTGCCTTGTTTCGCGCCGCGCTCGCACGAGCAGAAGGGATTCGGGCAGAAGCTCGTCGACTCCTTCTTACCAGCGTGCGTTTCAGAAAGCGTATTTCAGCTCGTGTCTTCTCCAGCGCTTGAGGCCCGGCCAAGAGATGATGCGCCGGTAGATGTCCATCCACGCTTCGGGCACTCGTAGCCGTCCCGGAAAGAGCCGTTGGGCGAGGAGCCGTTTCCAAGTCCAACGCACGGCGTCAATGCCGGCCGCCTGAGCGGGCGTCGTCGAGTGCACGTTCTGCTCGTCGCGGCGCTTGATCCAGTTGCGCCAGGCGGCGATGACGAAGGCGCGCTCGAGCGCGGCGTTGTGGCGGCGTGCGAAGGCGATCGTCTCGCGGCGGTCGTGGGCGTGGCTGTGGCGCCAGAGCTCGTGGAAGTGATCGACGGGAGCAAGCGCTGCATCACGCTGCTGCGCGACCTCCGACTTCGCGTCGCGCTCCTGCTTGGTCGGATTGCGGAAGGCGCGATGCAGGATGCGCGCTCGCTGCGCAAAGCGT
>CAZPJJ010000458.1:0-3391 GCA_964586535.1 uncultured Acidobacteriota bacterium
GGCAGCGCGCGGTGATCGTCCGGACAGCCGAAGCCCGCGAGCGTCGAGACGCCGAGTGCCTCCAAGACGCGCGGCTTGGCCAGGGCCAGATGGAAGCGGTCGTCGGCGACGGCCGTCACGAGCGGGCCCCGGCCAGCGCTGTCGGCGATCACCGCCCCGAGCCGCTCGACGTGGCGCTCCGCCGCGAGCACCTCGCGCACTTCGTGTCTGGCGAGCGCGTCGGCGAGTCCCGCGTCGTCCGCTGCTTCGCCCAGCACGAAGGCCCCGGTCGAAAGATCGGCGTACGCCACGCCCCAAGGACCGCCCGGCGCAGCGTGGACCGCGGCCAGCCAGTTGCCTTCGCCGGGCGAGAGCGAGAGCGGGTCGATGACCGTGCCCGGGCTGACGACCCGCACGACCTCGCGTCGGACCATGCCCTTCGTCTTGCGCGGGTCTTCCATCTGCTCGCAGATCGCGACCCGATGGCCGCGCTCGATCAGACGGGCCACGTACTGGTCGACCGCGTGATGAGGGACGCCGCACATCGGCGCCTCGGTTTCGGTGCCCTTGCCGCGGCTCGTGAGCGCGACTTCCATCACCGGTGCGGCGAGCTTCGCGTCATCGAAGAAGAGCTCGTAGAAGTCGCCCATGCGGAAGAAGAGCAGTGCGTCCGGATGCTGCGCCTTGGCCTGCATCCACTGGCGGAACATGGGCGTGACGCGGCCGGGCATCGACTCCGGGACGCCGCTCGGACGGGCGTGCGATTCGCTCCGGCTCACCGTGCCGGGGAGGCGCCCGGCTGTGGCGCGGGGGCGCCGCCGGCGGGCGGCGCGGCAGGAGCGGCAGCCGGCGCCTTGGCCGCGGCCTCGCGCTTTTCGGCCTGCTCGCGGAAGAGACGCGCCCAGGGGTGGTGGATGAGCGGAGCGAATCCGCCCTGGATCGCCCACTCGCGGATCGGCGCGCCGCGCACGATGGACTCGCGCAGCACGCCCGCGAACTCGGCCTGCAGCAGGCGCAGCTCGGTCTCCGTCTCGGGAGCGGGGAAGAGGCGCGTCCCCGTGCCCTTCTTGCGCGGCTTCTCGATGTATTTGCCCTGCTGCATGAGCGTCCACGCGCGCCGCGAGACGTCCGAGATCGCGGCGGCGAGATCCGCCGATGCGATCGGCGTGCCGTCGGCGAGAGTCTCGGCCGGTGCGAGCTTGAACGGCACGAGCTCTTCGAGCCGGTCGAGCGCCATGGCGGAGTACTGCGCCGCCATGCCGACTTCGCCGCCGGCGGGCCGCGCCGCATTGAAGGCGAGGCGCGCGCCCGGGATGTCGCCCGAGGCGAGGAGCGTGCGGCCGCGCCGCAGGGCGTTCTGCGGATCCGTGGGGCGGCGCTCTTCGAGCTTCGCCGCGGCGAGCTTCGCGAGTTCGATGTCGCCGGCCGCGCGGGCGCCGTCGGCGATGCGCTCGAGGTAGGCGACATTGAGCGTGCTCCCGCCCTGCGAGGCCTCGAGCGCGCGGCGGAAGGGAGCGAGCGCGCCCTTGTCGTCGCCGGCGTCGCGATAGAGCTTGCCCAGCCGGAACCAGCCGTCCGCATCGGCTTGCGGGACGATCAACGTGCCGCCCCGATGACGCTCGCAGGCGAGCTGCGCCGCCTTGCGCGCCTCGTCGCGCTGCTGTGTGTTGAGCAGCGCGTTGACGCGGTAGAAGTGGGCCTCGAGCGGCGCGCCGGGCGCGGCGGTCTCGGACGCGAGCAACTCGGCCGCCTTGCGATACTCGGGCATCGGATCGCCGCGCCGAGTGGCGCCCAGGCAGTAGCCGCGGCGGTACGTCGACACGCCGTCGAGCGAGGTGCCCGCGGGCAGCGCCTCGAGGATCGCCAGCACGTCGGCGCAGCGCGTCTGGTCGTAGGCCTCGCCGCCGGCGCGCAGCGCGGCCTTCGCGGGGTCTTCCGCGGCGGGTTTGACGGCGGGTTCGGCGGCGGCGGCGAGCGCGATCGACACGGCGGCACACGAGAGCGCGACCTTCGCGCGCAGGGTGATCATGACCGGCTCCTTCCGGGAAAGACAGGCGCGAAAGTGTATCCGGGTTATCGTGAAGAGCCTAGGTCCGCTCCCAAGGACAAAGGCGAGCAGCATCGATCCGATCGATGCGCGAGGCCACGAGACACGATGCTCCGACGACTTTCAGCCGCGAATCCGCCGCCATGTCTCGCCCCCTCGCTTCGGGTGATCGCGCGGCCGTTCGGCGCGCTTCTCGTGATAGCGGCCGCGGCGGCGCTCCCCGCGCCAGCCGCCCCGCCGGCGGATGCGCTCCGCCAAGCCGAGCAACTGCAACAGATGGTCACGGCGGTGCAGGCGCGGTATCGATCGCTGACGGCGTTCGAAGTCACGTTCGAACAACGGCTCGACTCGGTGACCTTTGGTTCCGAGGAACGCGCCACGGGGACGGTCCTCGTGCGGCGCCCCGACCGGATGCTCTGGAGCTATGCGCCCCCCGATGGCCGGCAGGGCATCTACGACGGCGTGCTGTGGTGGCTGCTGGACCCGAACGAGAAGCACGCGACCCGTCGCGAAGCCGGTCCGGACGACCTCGTCGCCGGACTCCTCACGGGCCAGGTCGATATTCTCTCTCTCTTCGCCGTGGAACCCTCGGCCGAGCGCGCGTCGGAACCGGGCCTGCAGCGGCTCGAACTCTTGCCGCGCTCGCCTCGTGACGACGTCGAAGTCGTGCATGTCGACATCGATCCCAGATCCCACGATCTGCGGCGCGTCGCGATTCAGGACCCGGTCGGCAACAGCTTCGTCTGTGCGTTCGGGGCGGCTCGCCCCGTGCCGCGGCCCGCCGATACAGTCTTCCGCGTGGCGATACCCGACGGCTGGACCGTCGCGCACGAGTAACGGGAGGGCCGCGCGTGTTGATCGGATTTCGCGGGCGATGCTATCCTGCCGGCGTGGTTAGCCACTCGATAACTCGCGAGGATTCAGCACGATCCGCGCGCACGGGCTTGGTGTTGCGCGCGCTTCTCGCATTCGTCGCTGTTTCCGTCTCGCCCGCGCTCGCCGCGACCGTCGAAGGCCAGATCTTCGACCGCGGCGGCCGTCCGCTCGCCGGCGTCACGGTACAGCTCGTCCTCCGTACGCCGGGTCCGTTGGGGTTGCAGGCCGCGTCTCCCCGCGAGGATGTCCTGGCGCGTGCCCGTTCCGACCGGCAGGGCTTCTTCACGATCGAGCACCCGCTCGCCACGACGCGCGACACGATCCTCGTCCGATGCTCCAGCGGGGACGGATGGGACCGCATTCGCTTCGCCATCCCCGCCGACCTCGACGTGACGCAGAGCCTTCGCGAACGCGGCTCCGCCGTGGTCGCGATCGTCGTCGACGAGAGCGCCGAGTGGGCGGGGGTTGCCCGCGCCATCGAGCAGGCGG
>CAZPJJ010000459.1:0-3363 GCA_964586535.1 uncultured Acidobacteriota bacterium
GCCGCTCCCGGGCCACGAGATCCGCGCGGGCCGTGCAAGGATCCGGGAGGGTCGCCTCGGAGGTGACGTCGCCGCCCACGCCGCAGTCTTCCGCGATCGCGAGCGCGGCAATCTCGGCGGCGCGCTCCGTCGGGAACGCGATCATGACGAGAGCTGCCGCAGAACCCGCTCGATCTCCAGCAACCGGCCATTGAGCGAGTCGAGCCGCGCGCGGTCTTTGGCGACGACGTCGGCGGGAGCCTTCTCGAGGAACCCCGCGCTTTCAAGCTTGCGCGAGAGCCCGTCGCGCTCCTTCCCGAGCTTGCTGCTCTCTTTGGTCAGGCGTTCCTTCTCGCGCTCGAGGTCCACGGCGCCGGCCAGCGGGATGATGACTTCGACTCCCTCGAGCACCTGGCGCAGCGCGGCCTCGTCGGGAGCATCGCCGTCGAGAATCTCGACCGAGGAGGCGCGCACGAGCGAAGCGATACGCGGCGCGAAGGAACGAAGAGCATCCGCTGCACCGGCGACTCGGGGTCTCAGTCGGACGAGGATCTCTTTTCCGGGCGCGAGACCCGCGCCGGTGCGCAGGGTACGCAACGCGCCGACCGGCGCGACGAGCCAGGACTCCACGAGACGGCGGCTGGCCTCGCGGTCGAAATCGCTTGCGACCGGCACCGCGGGATCCGCACTCGTTGGGAAGCGCGCGACGGCCAGCATGTCAGGATCGCCGGCGCGCCGCGGGAGGTGCTGCCAGAGTTCCTCGGTGATGAACGGCGCGAAGGGATGCAGCAGTCGCAGCGCTCCGTCGAGGACGTCGAGCATGATGGTCGCGCGAACACGGGCGCGAGCAGGATCAGCGCCCTCGGCGAGGTCGGGCTTGGCGAGCTCGATCGACCAGTCGCAGAACGTGTGCCAGAGGAAGTGATAAATCGCGTCGACCGCTTGGTCGAAGCGATAACCCGCCATCGATGTTTCCACGGTCGCGACGAGATCCAGATACGAGCCGATCACGAAGCGATCGAGCTCGTCGAGACTCTCCGCCGGAATCTCCGGGCGCTTCTCGTCACAGTCGAAAGGCAAGCGCATCAAAAGGAAGCGTGTCGCATTCCAGAGCTTGTTCAGGAACGCACGGTAGCCGACGAGCCGTTCCTCGGAGAGAGCTATGTCGGAACCCGGGCTGGCCATTGCGGATAGCGTGAAACGAAGTGCATCCACACCGTGCGCGTCGATCATCTCCTTGGGATCGATGGCATTGCCGAGCGTCTTCGACATCTTCCGGCCCTGCGAGTCCCGCACCAGGCCGTGGTAGAGGACGGTCTCGAAGGGCACCTTCCCGGTCAGGTGAATCGACGACATGATCATGCGCGCGACCCAGAAGAAGATGATGTCGAAGCCGGTGACCAGGACGTCCGTCGGGTGATAGCGCTGCAGCTCGCGCGTCTGGTCGGGCCAGCCGAAGACGCTGAATGGCCAGAGCTGCGACGAGAACCACGTGTCGAGGACGTCGGGATCTTGCTCGAGGCGCGTCGACCCGCACTGAGAACAAGCGTCCGGATCCTTGCGCGAGACGGTCACACCGTTGCAGTCGGTGCAGTACCACGCAGGAATGCGATGACCCCACCAGAGCTGGCGGGAAATACACCAGTCTTCGATGTTCTCGAGCCAGTGGAAGTAGGTCTTCTCCCACGACTCGGGAACGAAGCGGATCGCCTTCGAGCGCACGGCCTCGATCGCGGGTTTCGCGAGCGGCTCCATGCGGAGAAACCACTGGGTCGAGAGCATGGGCTCGACGATCGTGCCAGTGCGCTGGCAGCGGCCCGGCGTGTACGTGTGCTTCTTGGACCCGCGGAAAAGTCCCAAGTCCTTGATGGCCGCCTTGACGCGTTCGCGCGCCTCGAAGCGATCGAGTCCCGCGAATGGACCGCCGTTCGTGTTGAGCGTTCCATCCGGCTGCAGGATGTTGATCATTGGCAGGTCGTGCCGCTTGCCGCACTCGAAGTCGTTCGGGTCGTGAGCGGGGGTCACCTTGACCGCTCCCGTTCCCGTCTCCGGGTCGGCGAGGATGGGATCGGCGATGATCCGGATCTCGCGCTCGGAGAAAAACGGGTGCTGGACCCGCTTGCCGATCGCGGACTTCCAGCGCTCGTCATCGGGATGCACCGCGATGGCTGTGTCGCCGAGCATCGTCTCGGGTCGCGTGGTCGCGACGACGATCTCGCCTCCGCCTTCGATCGGATACGCGAAGGACCAAAGCTCGCCTTCCTCGGGTTCTTCCCGCATGACCTCGAGATCCGAAAGTGCCGTCTGCGAGCCGACGCTCCAGTTGATGAGCCGCTCGCCGCGGTAGATCAGGCCCTCTTCATAGAGGCGCACGAACGTCTCGCGGACGGCTCGCGAAAGCCCAGGGTCCAACGTGAAGCGCTCGCGCGACCAGTCGCATGAACAGCCGAGCCGCTTCAGCGTGGAGACGATCCTCCCGTGTGAGTGCTGTTTCCAGCGCCAAACTTCCTCGACGAAGGCCTCCCGGCCGAGTTCCTGCCGCGTGAGTCCGCGTTCGCGCAGATTGCGCTCGACGACCATTTGCGTGGCGATTCCGGCGTGATCGCTGCCGGGTACCCAGAGCGCGTCCTCGCCGAGCATTCGACGCCAACGGACGATGATGTCCTGGAGGGTGTAGTCGAGCGCGTGCCCGATGTGCAGGGAACCCGTGACATTGGGGGGCGGTATGACCAGACTGAAGCGCTGCAGCCCGGAATCAGGCCTCGCCTCGAAGATCCTGGCGCTGTCCCACATCTCCGCCACCCGGGACTCGTATGTCTCCGGTGAGAAGGCCTTCTCCAGTTCTTTCATCGATGAGTGTCTCCGCCATCTCCGGAGCGAGTCCGCTTGGCGATGCTCTCTCGTAGAAGTCTCTCGAGCAGATCGGGAACGATCTCCCAGGCGACCTCGCGGACGATGTCGGCCGCGATGAGGTCGACGCGCCGGCGCACCGCCGCCTCGATCGCGTCATCGAGAGTGGACCCGTCGAAGGGGACGTCGGACTGCGTGAGCACCGCCGCGGCGTGCGCGCGTGGGATTCGAGGCGTTAGCTCGAAACCCTCGTCGCCGGGGAGCGCGATCCGGGAAATCGCCGGACGTTCGAAAGCGTCATCAGGAAGCGACTCCTCAATCAGAACGGCGTCGTCTTCGTGAACTCCCTCGGAGGCGACGATGTGCTCGACAGGAATCGGTTCCGGAAGATCGTGGTCCGCGACGCGGCGGAGCGATGTCGAGGGTTGAGGCGGGAGCGCGTCCACTCGTGGAGGGCCGTGGAAGGCCGGCGCGCTGGATCCCTGGACGCGCGCCTCCGATGCGGCGTCGCCGCGATCATGGGCGAGCGCTCTC
>CAZPJJ010000460.1:0-3363 GCA_964586535.1 uncultured Acidobacteriota bacterium
GACCCTAGCGAGACCGCCGCCATGCTCGCTGGACTCGGCCTTCGCGCGAGCATCGAGGAGGGCATGGACGTCGAGGAGGCGGCGACGATCCTCGTGCGTCAACTCGGACGGACCGTGCGCGGCTGGTCGGTGCTCGAGACGGGCTGGAGCGGCGGCACCGACGCGCTCGTCGCCGCGGTGACGCCGAAGTCGTGCCTCGTGGTGGCCCCCGGCGGCGAGGATGCGCTCGCCGTCGTCATCGATGCCGACGGCGCGCTCTCCACGCCCGCGACGAACCGCGCCCTCGAAGACGAACCGTGCCGCAGCGCTCGAACGATCTACTGGCTTGGCCCCATGACGGCGCCGGGCGGTCTCTCGCCGGCAGCGGGCGACTCCCGCGTCCTGGTCCGGCTGGTGGGCCCGGGCGCGATCGCGCGCCGCACGCCCGCGCAGAGCGAACCCCCGCTCGCGCCGCCGGCAACGCTCGTCGCCGAAGGCCCCCCGCGCGCCTCGTCGGAAGCGATCCGCCGTCTCGCGCGGCGGACGACCACGATCGAAGTCCCGGACGACGCGCGCGCGCCCGGCGTTCCGGCCTTCGCGTATGTCGGGACGGGGCTCGCGCTCGCGCGCGCGCCTCTTGCCTCGGGCTGGCTCGTGCCTCCAGGAGGCGATGCCGAGCCGGGTTGGCTCGGTCCCGAGTCGATCCTCTCCTGGCCCGCCACGGGCGGCGGAGGTCTCGTCGCCGCCGGGCTCGCCCGACGGCCCGCCGCGCCGCTCATCGACAAAGGCTCGTGGGTCTTGGCCGAGGCGGCGCTCTCGTCGGGACGTTCGTGGGTGCTGCTCTCGACGCGCCCGCTCGACGACGACGAATGGACGACGCTCCGCCGCACCTTCGACGCTTGGCGCGTCAATCCGATCGACGCCGCGCGCGAACTCGTCGTCGACCATCCGTCCCTCGCACTCTCGCTCGCGGTCTGGTCCGCGCCGGGTTCGCTTCCTGAAGAGAGCGACCGCACCACGCTCTACGTCTTCGTCGCGCTGGCGCTCGGCGCCGCGGCGGGTGCCACGCTGCTCGCGCGGCGCGCGCTCCGCTCCCGCGCGGCGCGAACCGTCACGGAGGAATCGCGATGATGCGCAAAGCCCCTCGCCTCACAGGGAGCGCCGCGCTCGTCGCGGCCCTCTTGTCGCTGCTCGCTTCGCCCGTCGCGCTCGGCCAGGAAGCCAACGCCCCTGCCATCGAAGAGCGCGTGGACGTGCGCATCGTGCAGATCCCGCTCTCGGTCGTCGATCCCGCCGCCGACACGCGCGCCTCCGTGCGCGGCCTGACCATCGACCACCTCGAGGTCTTCGTCGACGGCCGGGCACTCGAAGGCGCCGCGCGGGCGCGCATGTCGCTCGACGAGATCTGCGGCGAGACGGTTCCCGGTCCCGTGCCGGGCGAGGAGAGCGCGCCCGCGGCCGAGCCGCGTCCCGTGCTCGTCATCATCGACTTCAATTACCTCGACACGCGCGGCCGCCATACAGTCGCGCGCGCGATCGAAGAACTCGCCGAGCGGCCCGCCTCCGGCGAGTCCTACAAGATCTACTCGTTCGCCCGGCAGCTTCGCCTCTTGACTCCGGGATTCACGAACGACGCCACGGAGCTGCGCCGCACCGCCGGGGCGATCCGCGCGACGACTTTCTCGCGTCGGGCGATCTCGGTCATGGCCGGCCTGCCAGGCGACGCCCGCGACGCCGCGGCGGACACGGGCGCGGCCTTCGGCAGCGACGAGGCTCCCGAAGGCCCAGGCCAATGGTTCGACGACGTGCGCCGCTCCGCGCTCGGGGGATCGGCACTGACGCGGATCACCGCGGACTCGGCCGCAACGATCGAGGCCGCGATCACCGAGAGTTTCCGGCCCGACTTCGCGACCGGCACGCTCGACTACGATCCCCAGGCGACCGTCGCCGCGATGGAGAGCGTCATGCGCGCCCACTCCGCGCTGCCCGGCCGCAAGATCCTCGCACTCTTCTCGTCGGAGTCGTTCCGGCTGACCGACGAGACGCTGCTCACCCGCGCGACGCAGGCCATCGCCGATCTTGCGCGGCGCGAGGGCTTCGCGATCTGGACCGCCGATGTCGAGGGCCTGGCGAGGCAGCGCGGCTCGGGCACGTCCGAGCTGCTCTCCGCCTTCGCCGGCGATTCGGGAGGCGACTCGCTGCGGCGCACGAGCGAACTCGGCAGGCTCTTCGACGGCGCCCGCCAGCAGCTCTCGTGCTACTACCTGCTCAGTCTGCCCGTCGACGCCGACCGCGAACGCGGCGTGCGTCGCGACATCTCCGTGAAGATCGACACCGCGCGCTATCCGGATCTGTGGAAGCTGCGCGTCTACGGGCCGCCGGTGCTCGCGCTGCCCACACCCAAGGACCGCCTGCGCGACGATCGCATCGCCGCGCTGATGTCACCCGAGGATTTCACGACTCCTCCGCTCACGGTGACGATCGAATATCCCCGCGAAGCGAAGGGCGGCACCGCGGTCCCCGCGCGTTTCCGCGTACCGCTCGACGCGCTCGCGTGGTCGCCCGCCGCCGAGGGCGGCGTCCGCGCCCGCGCGCTCTTCGACGGCCTCGTCGAACGCGAAACCGGCCGCGGCGTGCGCTTCCTCTGCCGGCTCGGCAGCGAGGAGACGGGCCCGCTCGAACTGCGCATGCCGCGCGAGCCGAAGCCCGCCGACCGCTTTGGGCTTTCGATCGAGCTCTGGTGCGCCTTCGAAGAGGAAGGCCCGCACACGGCGCGCGGCGTCGTCACCGATCTCGAGAGCGAGCGCATCGGCGCCGCGCGCGGAACGGTCATCGTGCGCCGCAAGCCCGGCGAGGCGTGGCGCGCCGACGACGTGCGGCTACTCGCCGCGACCGGCAAGGATTTCGTCTGGCGCCCCGGCCTGACGGCGGCCCGGCGCGATGCGGAACGCCTTTCGTGGGTCGACACCGAAGGCCGCGATCTCGCCTCCGACGATCGCATTGCGCTCGCGGCGGTGCTCTGCGGGCCGGGCACGGCGAAGGCGCCGCTTCCCTCCTACGCGCTGCTCGTGCGCGCCGCGGATGGCTCGGCGCGCGTGCGCCAGGTCTTCGGAGGCGACGCCCCGTCGATCGGCACCTCTACTCGCGAGACTCCCTTCTGCGCACCCGTGATGCTCACGATCGAACCCTTCTCGCTCGAGCCCGGCTCTTACGCGCTCGCTCTCGTGAAGACTCCCGAGGCGGTCGAAGCGGCGCGCGAGCTCTTCGAAACAGGCGCCATGCCGGCCGAGGGCGCGGACGTCCTCGCCTTTCACCCGTTCATTGTCGGCTCGTAGCGGCGGCGAGCGCGGCGAGGCGGCGCTGGGCGTCCGCCGCGAGCGATTC
>CAZPJJ010000461.1:0-3346 GCA_964586535.1 uncultured Acidobacteriota bacterium
GTGAAGGCGCCGCGCTCGTGGCCGAACATCTCGGACTCGAGGAGCTCCGGGGGAATCGCCGCGCAGTTGACGCCGACGAAGGGCTTCTCGGCGCGCGGCGAGGCGCGGTGGATGGCGCGCGCGACCACTTCCTTGCCGGTGCCGGACTCGCCGGTGATGAGCACCGTGCTGTCCGTCGGCGCAACGCGCGCCACGAGCTCGCGGATCTCGTCGATGCGCGGCGCGCGCCCCGTGAGGTCGCTCGTCGCGACGAGCCGCGCGCGCAGCCGGCGGTTCTCGTCGGTGAGGCTGCGATGGCGCAGCGCGCGCCGCACGTGAAGGCGCATCTCTTCGACGTCGAAGGGCTTCTCGAGATAGTTGACCGCTCCATGGCGCATCGCGTCGATGGCGGATTCCTTCGAGCCGTACGCGGTGATGACGATCGCGGGCAGATCGGGCTGCGACTCGGAAATGCGCTGCAGGAGTTCGACGCCCGTCATGCCGGGCATCGAGAGATCGGTGATCACGAGATCGCAGGTGTCGCGGTCGAGCACCTGCAGAGCCTCGGCTCCGCTCGCGGCGGTGACGACCTCGTGGCCGTCGCCGCGGAGTACGGCGCGAACCATCTCGCGGATGCCGGTTTCGTCGTCGACCACGAGGATCAGGGCCATGGGCTCTCCATCACGATGCCGGCGCCGGCGCGTGGACGTCGGCCACGGGCGCCTCGGCGCGCGGCAGGATCACGCGGATCTCGGTCCCGCGGCTGGGCCGCGAGACGACCTGCACGTCACCGCCGTGCTCTTCCGCGATGCGATAGACGATCGCGGCGCCCAAACCGGACCCTTGCGCGAATCCGCTCGAGAAGGGCTGAAAGTACCTGCGCAGCGCGTCTTCGTCCATGCCCTGCCCGTCGTCGCGAAAGACGATCATCACGCGGTCGCCGCCGAAACTCGCGACGTCGATCGTGAGCGTGCCACCCTCGGGCATCGCCTTGAGCGCGTTGCCCGCAAGATTCCAGAAGACCTGCTTCAGCCGGTCGGGATCGGCCAGCGCCCATACGGGCTGCTGCGAGAGCACGTCGATGCGATGCGCTTTGCCGAACTCGGGGCTCTTCTCGAAGAGGCGCGACATGTCGCTCATGAGCGCCGCGACGTCGATCGAGCGCGGCCGGAAGGGCCCCGGGCGCGCGAAGTCGAGGAAGTCGCGAATGATGCGGTTGAGGCGCTCGGTCTCGCGGCGCGTGACGTCGACGAGTTCGGCGCTCTGCTCCCCTGCCCTGCCCTCCTGGAGCACCTGCACGCAGCCGCTGATCGCGGCGAGGGGATTGCGCAGCTCGTGCGCCATGCCGGCAGCCATCTCGCCGAGGGCGGCCATGCGCTCGCGCGTGCGTACCTGCTGCTCGAGCGAGGCGATCTCGGTCAGATCCTGGAAGACCAGCAGCCAGCCGCGCGCGGAGCCGCTCGCGTCGCGGAGCGCGGAGAGCGCGAAGCCGACGAAGAGCGACTCGCCGTCCACCGGCCGCCGCCAGGTGCGCTCGAAGCGGTTGCGGCGCGGCTCTCGCGCGCGCTCGGCTTGATGCAGAAGGTCGACGGCGAAGCCGAAGAGGTCGGTGACGCTCCGCCCCACGACATCGGCCGCGGCCTGCCCGAGGATCGTCTCGCCGGCGCGGTTGACGAACGAGATGCGGCCCTCGCGATCGGTCGTGAGGATGCCCGTGTTGATCGACTCGACGATCTGCTGGTGCAGGGCGCGAAGCGAGGCGAGATCGACCTCGCGCCGGTCGAGTTCGAGGCTCGCGTGGCGCAGCCGGTCGGCAAGGACGCCGCCGAGCGCGCCGAGCGCCGCGAAGCCGACGAAATGCGAGAGCGCCGCGTAGAAAGCCCGGCCGAGCGGAAGCGCCTGCGGATCGTCGAGGCCGGTCCAGAGCAGGACGAGCCCGTAGACCGACCACGCGAAGACCGCCGTCACGACCCCGCCCTTCAGCCCGAAGATCGCCGCCCCGATCATCACGGGGACGACGAAGAGGAACGAGATCGGCGAGAGCGCGCCGCCGCTGGCGATCACGAAGGCCGCGACGATGGCCACGTCGGCGCCGATCTGGAAGCCGGCCAAGAGGGGCGAGTCGCCCAGCCAGCGCTCGAGGAGCACGTAGAGCAGGACCGTGCCGTAGACCGCACCGGAGAGCGTGTAGAGCGGGGTCAGCGGGCGCTCGGGAGAAAAGAGGATCTCGATCAGGAACGCGGCGAGGAGGAGCGTCGACACCGCGACGATACGCGCGGCATTGAGCGTGCGAAGCGGGCGCCTGATGTCGCGGCTCATGTCCTCTGGCTCATCGAGTTCGTCCGCCCGCGAGGATAGCGCGAAAGGATGCCCCGAAAGTGACTCGCGGGGACGCGAATGCGCGCCCCCGCGACGTCCACGCACCGCGCGCGAAGACCGGCGCCAGACGGCCCAGGGGCGGCGTCTGGCGCGCGGATCTTGCCGGGCCCGGCCACGGCTCCGTCGTTCGTCAGCTGATCTTGCTGATCAGGCTGAACATCGGCATGTACATCGAGATGACGATGCCGCCGATGACGGTACCGAGGATCGAGATCATGATCGGCTCGAGCAGCGAGAGCAGGTTGGCCGTCGCCTCGTCGACCTCGTCTTCGTAGAAGTCCGCGATCTTCGAGAGCATCGTGTCCATCGCGCCGGTCTGCTCGCCCACCGCGATCATCTGCACGACCATGTCGGGGAACACCTTGGTGTCGCGCAGCGGTTCGCTGATCGTCTTTCCTTCCTCGACGCTCTTGCGCACCTGGTAGATCGCGTCCTCGACGATCGAGTTACCGGCCGTGCGCGCCGTGATGTCGAGACCGTCCAGGATCGGCACGCCCGACGACGTCAGGGTCGCCAGCGTGCGGCAGAAGCGTGCGACGGCGATCTTGCGCATCAGCAGACCAATCACGGGGAACTTCAAGAGTGCGCCGTCGAGGACGCGTTTTCCCTTGTAGGTCTTGTGGTATTGCTTGAGCCCGTAGATCGTTCCGCCGATCGCCATGAAGTTCAGCCACCACCAGCGGCGGAGGAAGTTCGAGAGCAGGATCGTGATCTTCGTCGGCAGCGGCAGCTCGGCACCGAGGCCGGTGAAGAGGTCGGCGAAGACCGGAATCACCCACGTCAGGATGACCCAGACCACCAGCGCCGCGATCACGAGCACCGCCACCGGGTAGATCAGCGCCCCGCGAACGGCGGCCTTCAGCTTGACGAGTTTCTCGATGTACTGAGAGAGGCGCTGCAGAATCGTATCGAGAATACCGCCCGCCTCACCCGCCGCGACCATGTTCGAGAAGAGATCGTCGAAGACCTTCGGATGCTTGCGCATCGC
>CAZPJJ010000462.1:0-3287 GCA_964586535.1 uncultured Acidobacteriota bacterium
CGATGCGCGAGCCCCCGGTGCAGGTAGATCGTCGTAGCGAGCGACGTGATGTAGAGCGCGATGAAGGCGATCCCGATGGCGAAGAGGTAGGGCATGGACTCCTCGGGTGAGCGTGAGGGCTGCGGCGCGGCCTCGCCCTGTGCAGGGTCGCGCGCCGAGGCGGCATCAATTTGTAGCCTGGTCAAATGCTAGTCGCTTTGAGGGTCGCATTTCGCAGACACTTTGGAGACAAGTCCGAGGCTTCCCCACGGAGTGCCCCTCTCGAGGGAAGCTTCCGAGGATCGCGACCCTCTTGAAGGCAGGCCTCCAGTTCTCACCTCTCATGGATCGCTCTCCGTGGTTCCGGACCGCCGGCCAGCAAGGCCACCGCCTCGGAACGCGGTCCAGTCGAGACGACGGCCGACGGCTCACTCCCGAGGAGGCTCCACGCCCCAGGCGGCGAGGTGCCTTGCCGCGCGCTCACGCTCGTGGGCGCGGGTGGTGCGACGCCACGCCCCGCGCCAGTACGGGACCGCCGGGAAGGTCGTGAAGCCGATATCCCCGCGAATGGCGGCCGCGTCGATCGTCGTGCGGAATCGCGACAGGTGAAGGCGCGCGGCTGGCGAGACCCCGACGACGCGCTTCGTCCTGAGAAGGTCTTGCGTTCCGAGTCGAGCGAAGGTGCCCCAGCGTTCGTCGAAGAAGGCCATCCCCGGCACGTTCTCGCCCGCCTCGAAGCCGGGCAGCGCACTCGCCCATCCCTCCGGCACGACGGGCACCGGAGCGAGCACCCAGAGCAGCAGGTCGAGACGGCCCGCGTTGAGCGACGAGATGAAGAGCGGGTAGACGAGCCGGGCCGAGCGGAAGCGCACGCGGATCGGCTGAAGTTCGCCACGCGCGAGCGCGCCGATCTCGTCGCGGTCGAGCTGCGCGGGATCGATGCGCATCGCGACGAAGAACCACGCCCCCGCGACGTAGGGTCCGAGGACGCGCGCCGCGCCTTTCGGCATGGCGAAGCCCTCGGCGTCGAGCCAGGTCGCGAGCGCGCGAGGATCGGCGGCCTCGAGCACGGCCATGTCGTAGACGCCGGCGATCTTGCGCTCGAGGACGACCACGTCACCGGGGTGTTCGGCAGATCGCGCGCCCACGCCCCATCGCTGTCGGCGCTGCGTGTACCAACTCAGCTCGGGAAACGGGTCGTCCTCCTCGCGGAGGGCATCCACGCGGGGTCGTGACGGCACGGGGACGATCCAGGCGAAGTCCTCCGCGGGCCCGCCGTAGCGGACCTGCAGCACGATCGTCTCGTTCTGGCCATCGCCGTAGACGAGCGCCTTCTGCGCGGGTTCGTTGATGTCGGCGCCCTTCCGCCACACGAAGCAGCCGTCGGCGCGAGCGACGACGGGTATCGCCGCGAGGAAGACGAGGAGAACCACCACGTTGCCAAGGACGCGCCTTTTGGGGGAACCGGGGATCGGGATCATGGGTACGGCCTCCTGGCCCCTCCCGCGTCGATCCATTGGACAGCGTACTCCCGCGGGGGTTCGCCGGCGGCGCCTCGCCCAGAGTGCCGACGGGGCTTACGTTTCGCGGGGGAGGAGAGGCCCCGGTGAGATCAACGAGGCGCCCCGGCGATCGCGAACCGAGCTTCTTCGCGCGGATCTTCATCAGCGTGTTCGCCCTCGTCTTCACGGCGGCGGCGCTCTCGCTCATCGCCTTGGCGTGGTACGAGGCGCGCGTCGTCGTGCGTGAACGCTTCCTCTACGAGACAGCGCCGGCCACGATCGTCGCGAGCGAGGTCGTGCGCGGCGAGCGCAGCAATCTGCCCTACGAGCCGCGCGTCGCGTATCGCTTCGAGCACCGGGGCCGACCCTTTGAGCACGCGACGCAGCGCGGTGAGAGCCTCTTTAGAACCCGCGGCTACACCAGCTTCGAGGAGGCGCGCGAGACCAGCGCTCGCTACCCGATCGGCGCGATCGTGCCCGTCTACATCGATCCTGCCGACCCGCGCCGCGCACAGCTCGATCTCACGTCGCTCGTGCCGTCGATCGCCAGCGCGCTCTTCGCGCTCGTCTTCTCGGGTTTCGCCCTGCTGCTCGTCGGTGTCGCGGCTTCCGCGTGGCGGGGCAAGCGCGAGCGCGCGCGCGACGCGCTTCCCGAGGGCATCCTGGCTCGGCGCGCACCGCGCACCGCCGGGCGCCGGATCTCGGCGCTGGGCATGCTCGGCGGCGCGGTCTTCTGCTCGATCTTCGTCGCCGCTCCCCTGTGGATCCTGCGCGATCGCGTGCTGCTACCGCGCGAACGCGCGCGGGCTTCGCTCTCCTGGGCCGAAGCCGCGTGCACGATCGAGCGCATCGACATCGTCGACGACGGCGACGACGCCGAGCGCCTCGACGTGCTCTACCGTTACGACTTCGCCGGTCGCGAGTATCGCGCGAGCCGGCACGACTTTTTTGATCATCAGCGCGCGTGCGGCGAGCGGCGGGCCGTCTACCGCAGCCTCAAGGGAAGCGTCGGATCCACCGTCGCCTGCTTCGTCGATCCCAACGCCCCGAACGAGGCCGTCATCGATCGCACGCTGCCGCCCATCGAGTGGAAAGAAGGCGCCTTCCTCGGCGCGATGGCTGCCTTCGGCGGGCTCATGGCGCTCGGATTCGCGCGAGGTGCCTGGCGGACTTGGCGCGGAGACGGCGCTCCCGCCGAGCGCGAGCGGATGACGAGTATCGTGACGCGCGCCGCGGGCCCCGTCCGTGTACCCCTCGACCCGGGCCGGCACACGCCGGAGCAGGCGCGCGCCGCGGCGGCGGTCGTCGACGCGTGGATGGGTGACGTCCGCAAGCGGCGCCAGATGCGCGCTTCGCTCGGTGCTCTGGGTGTGATCTTTCTCGCAGGGTTCAGCGCGCTCTGGATGAAGCCCGTGCTGCGTGGCTCCTTCGACGTCGTGAGCATCTTCGCCGGCGTGACCGGAATCCCGCTCGTGATCATCACGACTGGGCTCGCCTACACGACCTGGCGCGCCTGGCGCACGCTGCGGCTTCCGGTGCCCGCCGTGAAACTCCCCGCGAAGGCGGCTCCCGGTGAGACGATCGACGTCGAGTGGTCCCTCGACGGCGAACTGGCGACGATCGCCAGCGTGCGCCTCGTCCTCGAGGAGAGCGAGGTCATCAACCTCGGTTCGGAGTCCGGCCCGCGGCAGACCGCGATCATCGCGCGTGTCGCCATCGCCGATCGCGCGGGCTTCGCCGGGCGCTCGTCCTCGTACCGCGACCGCGTACGCATTCCCGAAGACGCGATGGTCTCGTGCGAGGGCG
>CAZPJJ010000463.1:0-3271 GCA_964586535.1 uncultured Acidobacteriota bacterium
GCGCCCGATCCAGTTGCGCTGGAGCAGCTTGATCGGCTCCGGCCAGTCGACGAGGTCCAGGTCGCGGGCGAGGCGCTCGGCGTAGCGCGTGATGCGCAGCATCCACTGGCGCAGGGGACGGCGCACGACGGGGTGATTGCCGCGCTCGGAGCGGCCGTCGGCGGTCACCTCCTCGTTGGCGAGCACCGTGCCGAGGGCCGGGCACCAGTTGACCGGCACCTCATCGATGGTGGCGAGCCGCTGGGCGTCGATGAAGTCGCGCTGCTCGTCCTGCGTGAGATCGGCGAAGGATCGGCCACGGCCCTCCGCCGCCGGGACGAGCGCGCCGTCGTCGCCCGCGCGCCACTCACCCGCTCGCGCTTCGCGCTCGAGATCCGCGATCGGCCGGGCGCGTTGCTCGCGAGGGTCGTACCAGGACGAGAAGAGCTGCAGGAAGATCCACTGTGTGAAGCGATAGTAGAGCGGCTCGATCGTCGCGATTTCGCGCTCCCAGTCATAGCTGAGGCCGAGTGCCTTCAACTGCCGGCGCATCGTCGCGATGTTGGCCTCGGTCGTCACGCGCGGGTGGATGCCATGCTCGATTGCGTACTGCTCGGCGGGCAGGCCGAAGGCGTCGAAGCCCATCGGGTGGAGCACCTGATGGCCCGTCATCCGCTTGTAGCGGGCGACGATGTCGGTGGCGATGTAGCCCAGGGGGTGACCGACGTGAAGCCCGGCCCCGGAGGGGTAAGGGAACATGTCGAGCACGAAGAACTTCGGTTTCGCGGGATCGAACCCGGGGTCGCCGGGATCGGGACTGCGAAACGTGCGGTTTTCATCCCAGAAGCGCTGCCACCGCGCTTCAATGTCGCGAAACTCGTAGCGGCTCATGGCGCGGAAGTATACGGGCGCGCCGCGCCCGGTCGACTTTATCCCGGGCGAGCCTCTCAGTCCCCGCGATCGCGACTTCGGCGCCCCATCTTGTCGAAGCGGTCGGCCGGGGGTATCCTC
Source organism: uncultured Acidobacteriota bacterium (assembly GCA_964586535.1). Classification (GTDB taxonomy): domain Bacteria; phylum Acidobacteriota; class Polarisedimenticolia; order J045; family J045; genus CAZPJJ01. The sequence goes on from CAZPJJ010000463.1 coordinate 991, forward strand.
CGGCGTTTCGCGCGCGGGCCCCGCACGCCGGGATCCGTGTGGACACGGGACGCGGGCACCAGCCCCGCGGCCCTGCACGAGCCCCCACCGGGAGCGAAAGGATCGGAGCCGTGGCCAAGAAGGGTAATCGGGTGAACGTGATCCTGGAGTGCACGGAAGCCCGCAAGGACGGGCTCACCCCGTCTCGCTACACGACGACCAAGAACAAGAAGAACACTCCCGGTCGTCTCGAGAAGATGAAGTACAACCCCTATCTGCGGCGCCACACCCTGCACAAAGAAATCCGCTGATCCGACCGGACGGCGCGACAGGCAGGAGCGGCGGCATGGGTGAGACGATCTTCTCGAAGATCATCCGCGGCGAGATCCCGTGTCACAGGATCTACGAGGACGACCTCGTCCTGGCATTCCTCGACATCGGACCGCTCTCGAGAGGCCACGCGCTGGTAATCCCGAAAGAACCGGCGGTGACGCTGGACGGGCTCTCCGACGAGTCGGCCGCGGCCGTTGGGCGGGTCCTGCCGCGTATCGCCCGGGCCGTCCTCCGGGCGACGGGCGCGACTGCCTACAACCTGCTGCAGAACAACGGCAGCGCGGCACACCAGGTCGTGCAGCACGTCCACTTTCACATCATTCCGAAATACCCGGACGGCACGGGACTCGGCATCGGCTGGCCCGCGGGTTCGCTCGCCCCTGCGGAGGGCTCCGCCCTCGCCGAGTCGATCCGGGTCGAGCTCGAGCGCGCCTGATCCGCGTGAAACCCAACGCAGCGCCGGGCCAACTCAGCGATAGGCCTCGATCCCGGGGAGCCCGCGCGAGGCGGCCTCGCTCAGCAACCGCTGGACGGCTGCTTCGTCGAGGCGCTGCGCCTCTTCGACGAGCAAGACGAAGATCCCGTCGTCGATGCGGTACTTCAGACGAGACGCCGGGCAGAGCAGGAACCCATCTTCCTCGAAGTAGACCAGAGGCTTCTTCGACTCCGGGCAGACGAGAAGTGCGCGCAACCAGTCTTCGATGGGCATCGGCGGTACTCCGGGGCGCGTCGCCTGCGCGCCACGGACGGCAGTATGCCCGAATCGCGCGGGCGTGCCCCACGGAACCCGGCCCGAGGGTGAACGGCGCGCGTCGCTCTGTCATCATGGGCGCGCTTTTGCCCCGGGATCAGCCCGAAAGTCAACGATTTCCGTCCAAGGTGGAGCGATGAGCGCACGACCCGACCTCCCCAACGTGACGAGCCTCGAATTCGTCGAGCGGCTTTACGCCGACTATCGGCGCAATCCCGATTTGGTCTCCGCCGAATGGCGTGCGTATTTCTCGGGGCTCGCCACAGAGGACGCGTTCGATGGACGCCTCGGGCCGACGTTTCGCGCACGGTCGCTCTTCAATCCGCGGGGGGCGGGGGGCACGATCGCCGCGGAGCGGGTGGCGCGCCTTTCCGAAGAGGTCGTGCTCCAGGATCGCGTCGACCAACTCATCCGCGCCTACCGGGTTCGCGGCCACCTGCTGGCGCGCCTCGATCCCCTCGGTCTGCCCCGCGACGCGCAGCCGGAACTCGAGCCCGACTTCTACGGACTGACCGAGGCCGATCTCGATCGCTACTTCTCGAGCCGGACGATGCTCGGGGCGCCGGACGAACTGACGCTCCGTGGGATCCTCGAGCGGCTCCGCCAGACTTACTGCCGCTCGATCGGCGTGCAGTTCATGCACATCGACAATCTCTACGTGAAGAGCTGGCTGCAGTCGCGCATGGAAGGCACGCAGAACCGCCTTCAGCTCGCTCGCGACGAGCAGCTTCGTATTCTCACCAAGCTGACCGACGCCGTGATCTTCGAGGATTTCATCCAGAAGAAGTATCTGGGCGCGAAGCGCTTCTCGCTCGAAGGCAGCGAGACGCTCCTACCGCTCCTCGACCTCACGGTCGAGAAGGCGGGCGAACAAGGGGTCGAGCAGATCGTGATCGGCATGGCCCACCGCGGCCGCCTCAACGTGCTCGCCAACATCATCGGCAAGAGCCCCCGCCAGATCTTCCACGAATTCGAGGATCCGGATCCGTCGCGGAACATCGGCCGCGGCGACGTGAAATATCACCTCGGATACAGCTCGGACGTGGTCACGTCGGCGGGCAAGAAGGTCCACCTTTCGCTCTGCTTCAACCCGAGCCACCTCGAGTTCGTCAACCCGGTCGCGATGGGCCGCGTGCGCGCCAAACAGGACCGCATCGGCGACGTCGAACGGGCGCGCGGGCTCTGCGTGTTGATCCACGGCGACGCGGCGTTCGCCGG
>CAZPJJ010000464.1:0-3262 GCA_964586535.1 uncultured Acidobacteriota bacterium
CCAGAACGCGTTCGCCGAAGCGATCGCCGATCGCGGACACCCGTGCCGCGCTGATGTCCGCGCCAACGATGCGGATCACTCCGCGAGCGAGAAGAAACTCCACGAGTGGCTCACCGACGTGTCCCAGGCCTTCGATCGCGACGCTTTTGCCGGCGAGGCCCGGCGTTCCGCGGTGGGCGAGCGCTGCTTCCATGCCTCGCACGACCCCGAGCGCCGTCGGCACCGAGGGATTGCCGGATCCACCCACCTCGGGCGGGATACAGGTCGTAAAGCGCGTGGTGCGGAAGACGCACGCCATGTCCTCGACCGCCGTACCCACGTCCTCGGCCGTCACATAGCAACCGCGAAGCGCCGAGACGAGCTCGCCGTACTCCTCGTAGAGCCGGTCGCGCCCCGATCTCGATTCGATCCCCTCGGCTGTCTCGCGCGCGATGACGCCCTTGCCGCCGCCCCACCACAAGCCCGCCAGCGCGTTCTTGTGGGTCATGCCCCGTGCCAATCGCAGGCCGTCGCGCAGGTAATCCTCGACCGTCGCGTAGCTCCAGAGTCGCACGCCACCCGCTGCCTGCCCGCGGCAGGTGCGGTGCACGAACGCGCCGTGCAGAGCGCGCGTGTCGCTGCCGATCGCGAGGAAGACGCCTTCGTGCTGCTCGAAGTCGCGCTTGTCCGCCTCGAGCAGGCGCGCCAGCGGTTCGAGCAGCGCATGCGAGGCGACGAGCCGTTGCGCCTCGGCATCCCAGACGAGAAAGCAGCGCGAGATTCCGGCATGCAGCAGGGCATCGCGGAACTCGGCCGGCGAGAGGCGGGCAAGATCGCTCATCGTGGTCATCCATGCGGGAGGGGAGGCCGGAAGCGGCGCCGACACTCTGCGCCATGACGCGGCGAGCGACAAGGGCCGGGCGCCACGTGAATCCTCCACCCGCCGGAGGTATCATCCCCGCGTTTCGCCCGAAATGATGCGATCGTCCCGATCGCCCGAGGAATCAACTCATGCGTCGTCGACTCTCGTCCGCGTTCGTCTGCACCGCCGTCCTCCTTCTCGCCGGCTCCGCCGGGCTGGCAACCGACGGACAGGTTTTCGGCAAGGGCCTGAGCGGCACCGAGACTGTCACCCTCTCCGCCTTGATGGCCGCCCCGGACGAGTACGTCGGCAAGACGATCCGCGTCGAGGGTCTCGTCGTCGACGTCTGCGAGAAGCGCGGCTGCTGGATGGAGCTCGCCGGCGACCAGGAGTTCCAGTCGATCAAGGTGAAGGTCGATGACGGCGTGATCGTCTTCCCCGTCGATCTCAAGGGAAAGCGTGCCGTCGCCGAGGGTGAGTTCACGAAGATCGTGCTCTCCGCCGAGCAGCAGAAAGCGCGCATGGAGCACGAGAAGCAAGAGCACGGCAACGACCATGCCGCGGGCGAGCCCTGCGAGAAGGACGTGAAGCCGGGCGTGATCTACATGATCAAGGGTACCGGCGCGATCGTTCGCTGAGTCCCGCGCGTGATGTCTGCCGCTCGCAACGAGGCGGGCGGTGCCGCGACGGCCGGCCCCTCGGCCGGTCAGAAGTGGCGCCGCCTGCTGCGCTCCTTTCACCGTGACATGGGCTACACCGTGGCCGCGGTGACGGTCGTCTACGCCGTTTCCGGGATCGCCGTCAATCACATCGCCGACTGGAACCCCAACTACGTCATTGCGAAAGAGCGCGTCACTTTCGCGCCGCTGCCGCCTTCCGACCGTGACACCATGGCCGCCGCGGTCGCCGAGGGCGTCGGGATCGAGGCGCCGATCAAGGACGCCTTCCGGCAGAGCCCGACGAAGATCACGGTCTTTTTCGAGGGGATGACCGTCGACGCCGACATCGAAACCGGCGTCGCGATCATCGAATCCTCGCGAGACCGGCCCGTGTTCCGCGACTTGAACTTCCTGCACCTCAATCACGCCAAGGGTTGGTGGACGTGGATCGCGGATCTCTACGCCGCCGGACTGATCGTCCTGGCCGTCTCGGGGCTCGTGATGATCCGCGGGCGCAACGGCTTCGGCGGCCGCGGCAAGTGGTTCTTCGCGCTCGGCGTGGCCATCCCGCTCGCGTTCGTCGTCCTGCGCTACCTCGGCTGAAGAACCTGACAGGAGCGCACGGGCGCGTAGGAACGTCGGTGCTCCGCGCACGGACCGAGCCTCGCAAGCGCCTCCCTGTGCGCGGCGGTACCGTATCCCTTGTGCTTCGCGAAGCCGTAGCCGGGATGACGGGCGTCGAGCGCCTCCATGAGCCGATCTCGATGGACCTTGGCGAGGATGCTCGCGGCGGCGATCGCCAGATGCAGGGTGTCGCCGTGGATGGGCGATTCGTGAGGCATGGGGAGCACGCCCAGCGATCGCGCGTCGACGAGCACGTAGTCCGGTGCCGGGTCGAGGGCGAGCACCGCTTCGCGCATGGCTTCGATCGAGGCCCGCAGGGGGCCGATCTCGTCGACCCGCGCCGCGGGAATCTCGACGATGGCGTAGGCGAGCGCGCCTTCGAGGATCCGCTCGTGGAGTTCCTCGCGACGCGCGGGCGAGAGTTTCTTCGAGTCGTCGACCCCGGCCAAGCGCGCCCCCGGCCGCGGCAAGAAGGCCGCCGCGACGAGAGGGCCCGCCCAGGGCCCAGCCCCCGCTTCATCGGCGCCCGCCACGCGCCGATAACCCGCGCGGCGCAGTTGCCGCTCGCGGGCGCGCAGCGTTGCGGATTCGGGAGCTTGGCGGCGGAGACTCATCCGCCGCGGATTCTATAATCGTCGGCCTCGCGGAGGTTCCGTTGCCGAGTCTCTTCATCACGCTCGAAGGCATCGAAGGCGCGGGCAAGTCGACGCAGGCGCGGCTGCTCGTCAATGCGCTCGAGCGCGCGGGGATCCCCGTGACGCTCACGCGCGAACCAGGCGGCGGCAGCGACACGCTGAGCACGACGATCCGCACGCTCCTCAAGGACCCCGGCGTCTGGCGCGGCCTCGGGCTGGCCGAGATCTACTTCTACGCGGCCGCCCGGGCTCATCACATCGAGACCGTCGTTCTCCCCGCCCTCGAGCGCGGCGAGGTCGTCGTCTGCGACCGCTACCTCGATTCGACGCGCGCCTACCAAGGCTACGGACGCGGCCGGCCACTCGAACTCATCGACGCCGTGCACCGGCTTCCGCCGCTCGCCCTCGAGCCCGCACGAACCGTGCTCTACGACCTGGACCCCGCGTCGGGGCTCGACCGCGCCCGCGAGCGGTCTCACACCGACGCCCCCGGCTACGACGAC
>CAZPJJ010000465.1:0-3257 GCA_964586535.1 uncultured Acidobacteriota bacterium
CCAAGACGCGCATCGCGTCCGCATCGTCGACGCCGCCGGGACGGTCTCCGCGGTCCACGATGCTACGGTCGCCGCCCTCGCGGATCTCCTGCCAGGACTCCGCCCCGAGGATCTGCGATGAGAGTCGAGATCGTCGGCCACGAAGGGCCCCGGGCGGCGCTCCGGGCGCTGGCGGCGAGCGGCGAGCCCGTTCCGCCGCTGCTCTTCGCGGGACCGGCGGGCGTCGGCAAGCGCACCGTCGCGCTCGCCTTCGCGTCCTCGCTCGTCTGCCGCAACCATCCCGGCGGCGAGCCCTGCGGCCGCTGCGTCGGTTGCCACCGCGTGCAGGACGCCCCCCTCGCCACCGAGATCGGCGCGCGCCGGGGCGGCGATGCGCCCGAGTTGTACGGGGACGTCGGACTCGTCGGAGTTCCCGACGGCAAGACGCGCATCTCGGTGCAGCAAGCGCGCGACGTCGTGCACTCGCTCTCGCAGCGGCCCTTCGAACTCACGCACCGCGTCTACATCATCGACGAAGCCGATCGCATGAACTCCGCCTCCGCGAACGCACTGCTCAAGGTGCTCGAAGAGCCGCCCGCTTGGGGCGTGCTCGTGCTCCTCACGGCGTCGCCGTGGTCCCTCCCGGCGACGATCCGCTCGCGGCTGCGCACGATCCGCTTCGGCTTGCTCTCGGAGGACGAGGTCGTCCGCGTGCTTGCGCTGCACGGCATCGACGAAGACAGCGCGCGCACGCGCGCGCGCCTCTCCCGAGGCGCGCCCGGAGTGGCCCTCGCGCTCGACCCCGAGCAGGAGCAAGAGCGCGTCGCGATCCTCTTCGACATTCTGCAAGCGCTCGCCGCGGGAGCCCCCCCCGGCGAGGTCGCCGTCGCGGCCGGAGACGCCTTCGGCACCTCCGCCGACGCCGCCGCGTCGGCCATCGCGACGCTGCTGGCCTTGCTCCGCGATGCCGCCGCCGTCGCCCACGGCGCACCCGCGCTGCACCTCGACGACGACCGCGCCCACGCGCTCGCTCCCGCGGTCGGCATCCTCGCTGGCCCCGCGCTCACCCGAGCGCGCGCGCTCGAAACGCTGCGCGCCGAGATCACGATCTTCAACCGCAACCCGCGGCTCGCGATCGAGGGCGCCGTCCTCGCACTCGCGGGGCGCGCTTCCTGAGGACGGCCTGCCATGAGCGAGACCCAGCCCCCCAAGAAAAAGCGCCTCGGCGTGGACGTCAAGATCGACGCCGACGTGATGAAGGGCGTCTACGCCAATCGCGTCGTCGTCGCTCACAGCCGAGACGAGTTCATCATCGACTTCGTCTGCGACCTGCCCCCCGCCCCGCAAGTCGTCGCGCGCGTCATCACCGCGCCCGCTCACGCGCGCGCGATCCTGCAGACGCTCACCGAGAACGTGCGCCGCTACGAATCGATGTTCGGTCCGATCCGCCCGCCGGCCAAGCCCCTCACGCCCGGCGAGGTCGACGTGTAATCCGCCATGCCCAAACGCCCCATCGTCCACCAAGACATCGACGACTACCTTCACGAGGCGATCCCCGCCCGCGATCCGATCCTCGCCGAGATGGAGGACGTCGCGCACCAGCGGCGCTTCCCCATCGTCGGCCCGCTCGTCGGCACGCTCTTCTTCGTGCTCGCTCGCGCGCGCCGCGCGCAGCGCGTCTTCGAAATGGGCTCCGGCTTCGGCTACTCGACGATGTGGTTCGCGCGCGCGGTCGGGCCCGGCGGGCTCGTCGTCCACACCGAGGGTTCGGCCGAGAACTCCGCCGCCGCGCGCGGCTATCTCGAGCGCGCGGGCCTCTCCGACCGCGTCCGCTTCCACGTCGGCGACGCCCGCGACATCATCCGCGACGAGCGTGAGTACTACGACATCGTCTTTTGCGACATCGACAAAGAGCAGTACGGGGAGGTCCCCGACCTCGCCTTGCCGCGGCTCTCGCCGGGCGGCCTGCTGATCGTCGACAACGCGCTCTGGTATGGCCGCGTCTGCGACGATCCTCCCGCCGACGACGAAACTGCCGGCGTCGTCGCCATGACACGCGCGCTCATGGCGCGCGGCGACTTCACGACGACGATCCTGCCGCTGCGCGATGGCGTGCTCGTCGCCGTCAAGCACTGACGGAAGAGCGCCCCAGCGTCCCGTGCTTCGCCGGCGGCACTCCGCGTGCGACGCCGCTCAATGACGCCGTGCGCGCGATGGGGCATCCTCGATGTGGACCGTCGCGCGACCGAGGTCGATCGTCACCGTGACGTCCTCGAGCCAGTCGAGTCCCAGGAACCCGCCGACCGAGACGCCCGCGACGCGCGCGCGGCTCTCGAGCGAGAACACCGGGACTTCCTTCAAGGCGTCGGTGACACCGCCCACGATGATATCGACGCGCGGCACCTGCCCCAAGAGCGGCACGTCTCCCCCGTAACCGCGTGCGACGCGCCCCTGCTCGCCGCGCAGCGCCTCGAGATCCACCGCCACCGACACGTCCAGAAACGACCTCGCCGCTCCGGTATCGAGCAGGAGCAGAGTCTCGACACGCGGGCCCTTGGGAATCTGGACGACCGCCGGAACGAGCAGCATGCCCTCGACGGTGAGCAGCGGAACCAATCCCGGACGCAGCGTCCACGGGTCGACGGCGCGCGGGTCACCCGCGGGCTCGTTGAGCGAGGAGGGCTCGATCGTCAGCCGCTCGCGCCGCGCGTCGAGCGTGAGCGACGACGTGCCGAAGAGGTCGGCGCCGACGAGCGCGCGGTAGGCGCCTTGCGGATGCAGACCCGCCGCGGCGACGGTGCCGAGCGCTTGCGTGTAGCGCATCGGGCCGAGATCGAGCGACGCCAGCACGCCTCGCCCCGCATCGTGCTCGCCCGACCCGCCGCCTCCGACCAGCGTCACCGCGGAGAGCGGCTCGAAGCCTGTCTCCTTGGCGGCACGCTCGTCGATGTGGAGGCCGGACGCCCCGGTGTCGAAAAGCGCCGGCAGGCGCTTAGCCTTGCCCGCTTCGATATCGATCGTCAGTCCGGTGATGCGTCCCGGCACGAAGGCCAACGCGTCGAGTTCGAGATCGGCGGGAAGTTCCGCTCGCTCGAGGACGAAGAAGCGACGGTCGCCCGCCGCCCGGGCGAAGGCCGCGCTCTCGCTCGCGCCCCGCAATCGCTCGCGCGACTCTCCGCGCGATGCTCCGCTGACGACATAGCGGTCGAGCAGGTCGATCCGCTCCGCGCGCGTCGTCGCCGTCGCCGCCGCGCCGAGCAGCGCCACGGGATCGTCAG
>CAZPJJ010000466.1:0-715 GCA_964586535.1 uncultured Acidobacteriota bacterium
CCGGGGTGCTGGGTGAGGGCTCCCGGCGGGCCCTCGAGGAACGATCATGAGCAAGCAGGAAGTCACCATCGAATGCCAGCTTCGCGACGACGTCGGCACCAACGCCAGCCGCCGCCTCCGTCACCAGCGGTTCATTCCCGCGGTGGTCTACGGCGGTGATCGCGAGCCGCAGCCCGTCGTCGTCGACCCGCGGCCCATCGAAGTCGTGCTCGACTCCGAGACCGGCCTCAACACGCTCGTTCACCTCCGGGTCTCGGGACGCGATCTGCGCCGTATGGTCCTGATCCGCGAAGTGCAGCGCCATCCCGTGACGGACGCGCTCATGCACTGCGACTTCGTGCGCGTCGAAATGGACCAGCCGATCGACGTCGCGGTCCCGATCAACTTCGTCGGCGTCCCCGAGGGCGTGAAGAACGAAGGCGGCCTCATCGAGTACGTGCATCGCGAGATGCTCGTCCGGGTGCTGCCCTCGCAGATCCCGGCCCACATCGATGTCGACATCAGCGCGCTTCACACGGGCCAGCATCTCGAGGCCGGCGAGGTCACCTTGCCGCCGGGCTGCGACCTGCTGATGCCCGAGAGCGAGACGCTCTGCACCATCGTCGGCAAGCCTTCCGAGATCGGCAGCGCCGGCGAGGCCGCGGCCGCCGATGCGGCCGCAGCTCCCGAAGCAGCCGAGTAGCAGCGGCGGGACCCTCGATGCGGCTGATCTTGG
>CAZPJJ010000466.1:725-3245 GCA_964586535.1 uncultured Acidobacteriota bacterium
ACCCCGGCCGGGAATACGAGGGCACCCGCCACAACGTCGGGTTCGCGGTCGTCGACGAACTCGCGCGCCGGCATGGGGTGGTCATCGACCGCTCCCGTCATCGCGCTCGCTTCGGAACAGGCCGTATCGGCCGCGAGAGCGTGATGCTGGCGACCCCCCTGACCTACATGAATCTCTCGGGCGAAGCTGCCCGGCCGCTTCTCGCCTATCACGGCATGGAAGCGGCCGAGATGATCGCCGTTCATGACGAAGCCGACCTCGAGCCGGGAATCGTTCGTGTCAAGGCGGGCGGGGGCATCGCCGGTCACAACGGACTGCGCTCGCTCGAAGAGCATCTCGGTACGCGCGACTTCGTCCGTGTGCGTGTCGGTATCGGCCGGCCCAGCGGCGGCGGCGAGCGCATGGTGGGCCACGTTCTCGGCAAGCCCAGTCCCGGCGAGGCCGCGGCGCTTGCCGCGGGCGTCGACGACGCCGCGACGGCCGTCGAAGTGATTCTCGATCAGGGTGTCGAAGTCGCGATGCAGCGCTTCAATCGGAAGAACGGCGCGACGCGCGCAGAGTAACGAGGGGTCTCGTTCAGAGGAGGGACGGAAGCGATGGATACGGTCGTCTATCTCGCACCGGTGGCTGGCGTGCTAGCGCTTGCCTTCGCGTTCTACCGCTCGGCCTGGGTCAACAAGCAGGACGGCGGCGACGCGAAGATGGCCGAGATCGCCGCCGCGATCCGCGAAGGCGCGATGGCCTTCCTGGCGCGTGAATACAAGGTCCTCGCGATCTTCGTGGTGGCCGTCGCCCTGTTGCTGGTGATCGGCAACATGGGCGGGTCCGACGAGGTCGCGTATCGGCATCCCCTCATCGCGCTCTCGTTCGTCGTGGGCGCGATCTGCTCGGCGCTCGCCGGTTACTTCGGGATGCGCGTCGCGACCGCCGCCAACGTCCGGACCACGCAGGCCGCGCGCCAGGGCCTCAACCAGGCGCTCCTCGTCGCGTTCTCCGGCGGCTCGGTGATGGGTCTTTCCGTCGTCGGGCTCGGCATCGTCGGCCTCGGCTCGCTCTTCATCCTCTACTTCTACACGCCGATCCTCGGTGAAGCAGTCGAGGGTGCGAACCACCTCGCGCATGTCGTGACGATCCTCTCCGGCTTCTCGCTCGGCGCCTCGTCGATCGCGCTCTTCGCGCGCGTTGGAGGCGGCATTTACACGAAGGCCGCCGATGTCGGCGCCGACCTCGTGGGCAAGGTCGAGGCAGGCATCCCCGAAGACGACCCGCGCAATCCCGCGGTCGTGGCGGACAACGTCGGCGACAACGTCGGCGACTGCGCCGGCATGGGCGCTGATCTCTTCGAGTCCTACGTCGGCGCGATCGTCGGTTCGATGGTCATCGGCGCCGCGGCAGTCACGGGCGCTCGCGAGGCCGTGATCATGCCGCTCGCGCTGGCGGCGTTCGGCATCGTCGCCTCGATCGTCGGTACTTTCTTCGTGCGGGTTCGTGAAGGCGGCAATCCGCAGTCCGCGCTCAACCTCGGCTCGCTCGTCGCAGGCGTGCTGATGATTGCCGGCACATTCTTCGTGGCGAAGGGGCTCATGCCAGTCGAAGGATTCTCGTTCGGCAACGATTCCCACGTCGTGACCTGGTCGAGCATCTTCTGGGCGACCGTCGCCGGACTCGTCGCGGGCATCCTCGTCGGGTTCACCACCGAGTACTACACGTCGAAGGATCGCGGCTCGGTCCAGCGCATCGCCAAGGATTCGCTCACCGGACCCGCGACGAACATCATCTCGGGCCTCTCGGTGGGCATGGTCTCGACCGCGCTTCCCGTGGTCTGGATCGCCGGCGCGATCATCGCTTCGTACGAGATCGCCGGTCTTTACGGGATCGCGCTCGCCGCGCTCGGCATGCTCTCGACGACGGGCATTCAGCTCGCCGTCGACGCCTACGGTCCGATCGCCGACAACGCGGGCGGCATCGCCGAGATGAGCGGCCTGCCCAAGGACGTCCGCGGCCGGACCGACAAGCTCGACGCCGTCGGCAACACGACTGCCGCGATCGGCAAGGGCTTCGCGATCGGCTCCGCCGCACTCACCGCGCTCGCGCTCTTCTCCGCCTTCCAGACGCAGATCAACGCCAAACTGCCCGCGGGCCAGACCTTCGTGATGGACTTGGCCGCGCCCGAGGTCGTTGCGGGCCTGCTCCTGGGCGCCATGCTGCCGTTCCTCTTCTCGTCGATGGCGATGCGCGCCGTCGGCGAGGCCGCGTTCGAGATGATCGAGGAAGTGCGCCGTCAGTTCCGCGAGATTCCCGGCCTCATGGAAGGCAAGGGCCGCGCCGACTATGCGCGCTGCGTCGACATCTCCACCGCGGCGGCGATCAAGCGCATGGTCGTGCCGGGCCTCTTGGCCGTGGTGACCCCGGTCGTCGTCGGTTTCGGCTCTGTCGCGATCTTCGACTCGCCGGCGGCGCTCGGCGGCCTGCTCGCGGGCGTCACGGCCTCGGGCGTCCTGCTCGCGATCTTCATGGCCA
>CAZPJJ010000467.1:0-3244 GCA_964586535.1 uncultured Acidobacteriota bacterium
TCGAGACCGTCGACCTCCTCGTCACCAGCACCTCTGAACCTCAAGGCGAACTCGTCACGCTCACCGAACGCGCGGTTTCCTCGATGCTCTTCGACGGCGATCTGCCGCTGACCGCGTCGCCCGCTACCGCGGGCGACGGCCAACTCTCCGTCGCCCCCGGCGACACGCTCAGCGTGTCGTACGTCGACGCCCTCGACTGCGACGGGGCAACCGGCGTCACGTACGAAGCCCAGGCCGCCATCGACGGCGTCGCGCCCACGATCGCCGAACTCGCCGAGACCGACATTACCGACACCGCCGCGACGATCCGCTGGACCACCAACGAGCCCGCGACGTCAGGCCTGCTCTGGGGCCCGGTGAATCCGCCGCAGAACGAGTCGTCGAACGCCGATCTCGTCACTGAGCACGCCATGACGCTCGAGGGCCTCGAGCCCTGTACGGTCTACTGGTACGAGGTGCGCTCGTCCGACGAAGCGGGCAACCTCGCCGTGTCAAACGATGCCGGCCGCTACCACTACTTCGAGACGCTAGGCGACTTCGGCGACGGTCTCGTCGCCTGCCACGCCGGGCGGGTCTCGCTCGAAGCCGATGTGTTCTCGTGCGCCGACCAGATCGAGGTCAAACTCACCGATATCGACCTCAACACGAGCCCAGACGTCGCGGACGCCGTGACCGTCGTCGTCACGAGCACGACCGAGCCCGAGGGCGAGTCGCTGACGCTGACCGAGACGGGTCCCAATACGTCGACATTCAGGGGAACGATGGCGACCGCGAGTGGTGCCCCCGCGGCGGACGGCGTCATGCAGACCAGCGGCGGCGACCTGCTCACGGCGAGCTACCGCGACGCCGACGATGGCACCGGCCGCGCGGCGAGTTCGTATGACACGGCTCTCGCCGATTGCTCGGGGCCGGCGATCACCGGAGTGACGATCGAACCCATCGACCACGCACGCGTGCGGGTGCGCTTCGACACGAGCGAACCCGGCACGACGATCGTCGATTACGGCCCCACGCCCGCGCTCGGCAGCCGCATCGAAAAGTCCGCCCTGGAGAGCGCGCACACGGTTGTTCTCTCCGACGCCGATATTTGCGACGAAGTGTTTTTCGCGGTCCGCAGCGCCGACGCGTTCGGCCACGAGACGTCCGCGGGTGCCGCCTCGCCGCTGCGCTTCCAAATGCACGGCATCCCCGGCCTCTACTGGCGCGACAGTTTCGAGAACGGCGCCGCTTCGTGGACGCTCGCTGGCGAGTGGCAGTCGGGCGTGCCGCAGGGCCAGGGCGGCTCCTCCGGCGCGGCCGACCCGACGGCGGCCTACAACCGCGGCGCGGTGCTCGGCCACGATCTCACGGGGCTCGGCACCCGCCCCGGCGACTACGAGTCCAACATCACCGAGAACGCCTGGACGCCCTACCTCGACGCGACGACGTGGGAGAGCACGCGCCTCATCTACTACCGCAAGCTGGTGACGGGCGCGTTCGACAACGCCTCGGTCTGGCTGCAGACGAGCGCGGGCCGGCCGATCTGGTCGAGCGACAACGCCGCGCTCTCGGACCCCGACTATGTCAAGCAGAGCTTCGACATCGGAATCTTCGCCGACGGCTTCCCGGCGCTGCGCGTGCGCTTCGAGCAGAAGAGCAACGCGAGCGGCTTCTACAGCGGCTGGAACCTCGACGAGGTGATCTTCAAGGACGCGCGCACTCCCGACCACGCCGCGTGCGGCGGCTGCGCCGTCGCCCCGGGCTTCGCGGGCGCGACGCTTGCTGCCGACGAACAGGCTTGTGCCGCGGGCGGTGTGCGCATCTCGTGGGACGAGGCGCCCGCGTGGGGATCGGGGACGTCGGGCACCTACGCGATCTACCGCGGCACCGACCCACTCTTCGTCCCCTCGCCCGCGACGCTCGTCGCGGCGGGCGTGACGGGCACGAGCTACGTCGACGCGACCGCCCCCCCCGGTGAACCGGTCTTCTACATCGTTCGCGCCGAGAACGACGAAGCCTGCGCGGCAGGGCCCGCGAACGGCGGCGTCGTCGACGGCAATCTGCAGCGCGTCTCCGCCACCGACACGCTCTCGCAACCTCCCGCCGCCGCGGTCGCCGACGTCATGGTGCGCCGCGTCGGCGAAGCGCACGTGCGCCTGGACTGGGACGAGAGCGCGGGCGCCGCGAGCTACCGCATCCTGCGCGCCGCGTCGCCGGAGCCTGGCGCGTTCGCTCCCGCCGGCGACACGACGAGCGCGTTCTGGGAGGACGAAGGCGCGGCCGCCGACGGCGGGACGCACTTCTACCTCGTGCGTGGGGTCGATCCCTGCGGCGGCGAGGGTCCCTGACGCTCCACACGCGGCCCGCGCCGATGCGAGAATGCGCGTGCGGAGGTGCGGATGAAGCAGCCCTCGAAGCGCGCGCGGCGGCGCGCGAAACGTCATGCCTCGATGTTGAAGCCCGGCACTGCACCGGGTGCGTTGCACAGCGACCCGGAAGCGCAGCACCCGCGTCTGCGCGTCTTCGGCATCGGTAGCGAGGAGTACCTCGAGACCGAACTCGCAACGATCGACGAGATCCGGCCTCTTCTCGAGCGCTGGCCGGTGCTCTGGCTCGACGTCGTCGGACTCGGCAACGCGAGCGCCGTCGAGCGCATCGGCGAGATCTTCAACATCCACCGGCTCGCCCTCGAGGACGCGCAGACACCCGAGCAGCGCGCCAAGGCCGACGCGTACGACGATGCCCTCTTCGTCGTGCTGCGCCGGCTCGCGCCCGACGAACCGACTCGCTCCGAACAGATGAGCCTTTTCGTACGTCAGGGATGCATCGTGACCTTTCAGGAGCGCGCCGCGGACGGGCTCGACCCGGTCCGCGAACGCATCCGCCAGGGCAAGGGGCGCATCCGCCGTGGGGGCGCCGACTACATCGCCTATGCGCTCATCGACGCGGTCATCGACGTCTACCTGCCGCACGTCGAGGCCATTGGCGAGCGGCTCGAAGCGCTCGAAGAGCGCGCGCTCGTCGACGCAGATCCGCAGGTCGTCGCCGAGATCCACCAACTGAAATGCGAGCTCAGCGAGATTCGCCGCGTGATCTTTCCGCTTCGCGAGGCGATCTCGGTGCTCATGCTCGAATCGACGGGGGCGATCTCGGCCGAGACACGCGTGTTCCTCCGCGACTGCCAGGATCACGTCGCCGAGGCGCTCGATCTCGTGGCGACGTTCCGCGACTCGGCGTCGGATCTGATGACCGCATGCCTGGCCAG
>CAZPJJ010000468.1:0-3231 GCA_964586535.1 uncultured Acidobacteriota bacterium
GCACTTCTTCGCCGTCGCGGCGACGGCCATGCGGCAGATCGCGATCTCGTACGCGCGCCGGCATCGAGCGGCCAAGCGCGGCGGGGGCCAAGCACGAGTGACCTTCGACGAGAACGTGCTCGCCGTCGAGGAGCAGGCCGCCGAACTGCTCGCTCTGGACCAGGCGTTGGAGCGGCTGCGGGGCCTGGACGAGCGGTTGGTGCGCGTCGTCGAGTGCCGGTACTTTGCCGGCCTCGACGAAGAGGAGACCGCCGCCGCGCTCGGCGTCTCGCGACGGACCGTGCAACGGGACTGGGTCCGGGCCCGGGCATGGCTCGCCGAGGCGCTCGGCGCCAACGTGGACCAAAGCGAGAGCGGAGGCGGCGAGGGAAGGGCGTGAGCATCGACGATCGATGGCGGCGCGCGGACGAGATCCTCGTACGCGCCCTCGATGCCGAACCAGCGGAGCGCGAGGCGATCGTCCGCGAGGCCTGCGCCGGGGACGACGATCTCCAGGCGCTCGTGAACCGTCTCTTGGTGAGCGCCGAGACTCAATCCGGGCCGCTCGGACGCGAGCCTCTCTCGGGACCCCTCGGCTCGCGGCTCGTCGACGCCATCGGCGAGCAGGCCTCCGGGCCCGTGGCACCGGAAGGATCGCTCATCGGCCGCTACCGCGTCGTGCGCGAGATCGCGCGCGGAGGCATGGCCGTCGTCTCGCTCGCCGAGCGCGCCGACGGCGAGTTCGCGCAGCAGGTCGCGCTCAAAGTCATCAAGCGCGGCATCGGCGGCGAGGACGTCGTGCGGCGCTTCGAGCAGGAGCGCCAGATCCTCGCGCGGCTCACGCATCCCGACATCGCCCGGCTGATCGACGGCGGCACGACGGACGAAGGGCTTCCGTATCTGGCGATCGAGTACGTCGACGGCAAGCCGATCGACGCGCACTGCGACACGGGCAACCTGTCCGTACGCGAGCGTCTGCGGCTCTTCCTGCGCGTCGCGCGCGCCGTTGCCGATGCCCACCGCAGTCTCGTCGTCCACCGGGACATCAAGCCCTCGAACATCCTCGTCACCGACGACGGCCACGTGAAGCTGCTCGACTTCGGCATCGCCAAGATCATCGATCCCGGCATCGAGGACGCGCACCAGACGCGCGCCGATGTGCGGCCGTTGACGCCCGCGTTCGCGAGCCCCGAGCAGATCAAGGGCGAGCCGATCACCACGGCGACGGACGTGTGGCAGCTCGGCGTGCTGCTCTACCTCTTGCTCGCCAAGCGGACTCCCTTCGAGCGCGAGGGGCGCAGTATCTGGGCGCTGACCACCGCGATCCTCGAGGAACCCGTCCCGCGGCTGACCGGCGACGCGCCGCTGCCGCTGCCGCCCGACGTCGAAGCGATCGTCATGAAGGCGCTGCAGAAGGACCCACGCGAGCGCTATCCCTCCGTGGGGCAGTTCGCCGACGACATCGAGCGCGTGCTGCGCGGCAGGCCCGTGAGCGCGCGCCCGTACACGATGGCGTACCGCGCGCGCGTGTTCTTCCGCCGTCATTGGCTGCCCGTGGCGGCGAGCGTCGTCGTCGCCGGGATGCTCGTCGCCTTCGCGATCAACACCTCGATCCAGGCCAAACGCGTCGAGGCCGAGCGTGATCGCGCCAATCGCGAGGCCGCCACGGCGCAGCGCGTCGCGTCGTTCCTCGGGCGCATCTTCGCCGATGTCGATCCCGAGGAGACGCGCCAGCACGATCTCTCGGCGCGAGAACTCCTTGCGCGAGGCGTCGCGCGCTTCGAGAGCGAGCTCGCCAGCGACCCGCTCGTGAAGGCGCAAGTCGCGCACACGCTCGGCGCCGTCCATCACAAGCTCGGCGACTACAAGACCGCCGAGCGGCTGCTGCGCGAGGCGCTCGCCCTGCGGGAGGAGCATCTCGGGGCCGAGACACAGGACACCGTGCAGAGCTTGTCGGCCCTCGCTCTGACCGTGACGGCGCAGGGGCGTTTCGACGAGGCGCAGGAGCTCTCGGACCGGACGATCGACCTCGCGAGACGAGTCCTGGGGCCCGATCACGTCGACACGCTCGGCGCGATCAACAACCGCGCGATCCTTGCGATGGACCTCGGGCATTGGCGCCGCGCCGAGAGCCTGCTGGAGGAGGCCTACGACTCGTACGCGCGCCTGGAGGGCGCCGACGACAACAAGGCCCAGCAGGTGCGCATGAATCTCGCGCTCGTCCACATGCGCGAGCGGCGCTTCGAACTAGCCGAACGCGAGATGCGCGACGTGCTGGCCGTGCGCACCCGCGTGCTCGGCTCCGATCATCCCGATACGCTGACGACCGCGCACAACGTCGCCGTGATCCTCTACGAGCTGGGGCGCCACGACGAAGGGCTTCCGATGCAACGCGCGACCGTCGCCGAGATGGAGCGCGTGCTCGGACCCGATCATCCGACGACGCTGAGCGCGATCTGGACGCTCTCGTCCTTCGAACAAGCCAAGGGAGGACATGCGGCCGCGATCGAGCTGCTCGCGACGTTGCGCAACCGCGTGACCGAGCGGCGCGGGCCGGATCATCCCGAGTCCGTGCGCGCCATCGAGCGCCTCGCGACCGCGCACCGCTTTGCCGGGCGCATGGACGACGCGCGACGGCTTTACGTCGAGGCTTGGACCAAGGCCGAGATGGCCCACGGTCCCACCAACGGACTGACGCACTTCATGCGCTACAACCTCGCCTGCCTCGAGTCGATCACAGGAAGGACGCGCGAAGCCGCGGGGCACATCCACGCGTTGCTCGACGGCGGCTATCAAGACAAGCACGCCTTTGTCGAGGATCCCGATTTCGAGACCGTGCGCGCGTCGGCGGAGTGGCCGGCGATCGAGGCGCGGCTGCGTTGATGCGCCAACAAACCCTGGGGCGGCGCGTAGGCGGCGAGCCACGCTCGCCGCGTTCGCCATCGGGCGAATCCCGTTCCGAAATCCGGGGGATTGACGGGCCGCGGTTGGTTCGGCGATGGTCCGCCCGCTCGCAGATACGCGGATCTGCGTAGGCGGCATGGGACTCGCGTCTTACACTGGCGGCGTTCCGACTTTAACTCCTGGAGGACCCCATGATCACAGTGCGCAAAAGTAAGGACCGCGGCCATTTCGACCACGGCTGGCTCGATACCCGGCACACCTTCTCGTTCGGTGACTATCAGGACCCGGAGCACATGGGATTCCGCACGCTGCGCGTCATCAACGAGGACCACGTGCGGGAAGGCGAGG
>CAZPJJ010000469.1:0-3228 GCA_964586535.1 uncultured Acidobacteriota bacterium
CTGATGCTCTACCAACTGAGCTATTCCCGCCCGATCTTGCTCCTCTCGTCCGATCGTGAGTGCCGCGATCGAACCCTCTCTTTTCGACCGGCCTGTCTGTCGCCCGGTCCTGCCCCTGCGAAACTTCCGATCACCTGCCGTGGTGGAGGGGGAAGGATTCGAACCTTCGAAGTCATTAGACGGCAGATTTACAGTCTGCTCCCTTTGGCCACTCGGGAACCCCTCCGCCTATAAATCGATGGGACGGCAAGAAGCCCCTGCAGGCCCCTTTGGCCGTCCGCATCGCCGCGCGGTGGAACGCTTGCCTCCGCGTCGCCCCACCGTCCGAACTGCTCGGGCATGGAGCTGGCGAAGGGACTCGAACCCCCGACCGGCTGATTACAAATCAGCTGCTCTACCAGCTGAGCTACGCCAGCCCAGCAGCCGGGGGATGCTAGCACCCACCCCTAGGGGCGTCAAGAAATATCCTCGGTACCTTCGATCCTGTGCGGACTTACGCCGAAAGGTGGCTCGAGCGCGGGCTCGCTCGGCCCCCGAAAAGCGAAACGTTGACGAATAGCTTCCGCCAGGACGACCGCCACAGCGACGGAGACATTGAGCGATCCGATCTCCGGACGGATGGGGATGCGCACCCTCTCCTGGCACTTTTTGGCCACCCCCGGCCTCACGCCCTTCTCCTCCCCGCCGGCAACGAGGGCGACACGGCCCTTGAGGTCGGTCTCCCACGGAACGGAACCCCCCTCTGGTTCGAGCGCGATGACCCGAAATCCCTCCTGCGCGAGGCGCTCGAGCAGGTGCGCCGAGTTCCCCGCCCGGGCCACCGGGACGAGTTCGAGTCCGCCGGCGGCCGTCCGAGCCGCCGCGGGGCCAAGCCCCGCGCTGCGCCACTCGGGCAGGAACACGGCCGAGACCCCGAAGCCGGCGGCGCTTCTCAGCACCGCGCCGACGTTCCGGGGATCCTCAACGCCGTCGAGGAGAAGGACCAGGGCGTCCGATGGGAGTGTTTCGATGACCTCGTCGGCGTCCAGCAGCTCCGCGCCGGCGACCCGCGCGCCGATGCCCTGATGCCGGATCGCTCCCGCGAGCCGATCGAGCGCCGCGGTGGGAACCTGCTGAAAAGGCACGTTGGCTTCGCGGGCGAGGTTCACGATTTCTCGCGTGCGGGCATCTCGCCTGCCGCGCTCCAGCAGCACGCGTTCGACCTTGCGAGGCGACACCTTGAGCGTCGTGCGAACGGACTGGAAGCCGAACACCATACCCTCGGCGGAATCCCCCACCTCGGACACGTTCTCGGGAAAGCTGTCGCGACGCGAGTGCGTCCCTGGGGGACGCCCTCCTGAGCGGACTGGCGGCCGGCGCTCCTTCCGCTCTCCCCGGTCTCGGCCAGTCATCGGCCGGACTCGCGGTTGCCGAGGACCCCGATCATCGCCACGGCGTGACATTCGACGCCCGCGGCCCCGGCTAGTCCGCCGAGTCCCTCGGAGCGCTTCCCCTTGACGTTGACCGCCGAGAGGGGCACCCCGAGCGCACCTGCGAGTCCTTTTCGAACCTCTTCGCGAAAGGGAGCGAGCTTGGGACGATCGCAGATCACGACGGCATCCACCTGAAGAGGGGCCCATCCCTTCGCCGCCAGGATGGCGACGGTGCGCTCGAGAAGGTCGATGCCTGGCGCGCCCTTCCAGCGCGGGTCGTCGTCCGGGAAGTGCATGCCGATGTCCCCGAGTGCCGCGGCTCCAAGAAGCGCGTCGACGACTGCGTGGGCGAGAGGATCGCCGTCCGAATGCCCGGCGGGGCCACGGGTGGCGTCGAGCACGACGCCAGCGAG
Organism: uncultured Acidobacteriota bacterium; assembly: GCA_964586535.1. Lineage (GTDB taxonomy): Bacteria > Acidobacteriota > Polarisedimenticolia > J045 > J045 > CAZPJJ01. The sequence goes on from CAZPJJ010000469.1 coordinate 1,826, forward strand.
CACAAAGGGGCGCCCGTCGACGAGCGGATGCACGTCCCACCCGATTCCCACCCGGCTACTCATCATTGGGAGTCCCTCCCCTGCACTTCGACCAACCAGCGCTCCACGAGCGCGAGATCATCCGGCCAAGTCACTTTCACGTTGCGGCGCTCGCCGGCAACGATCGCGACGTACCCCCCCGCCCTTCGGACCATCGAGCCGTCGTCGGACGCATCCCACGCGGCGTCGGCGTTCGCGTGAGCGTGACGGAGCACCTCGGTGCGGAAGCCCTGGGGAGTCTGCACCGCGAATACGTCCTCGCGAGCGACCGCCTCGATGACCCGAGCCTCGAGGCCCCTCACGAGCGTATCGGCGACCGGAACTCCAGGGATGGCGGCGCCGAATCGCTCCGCGCCGTCGAGGACGGCCCCGAAGAGTGCGGCGCTGGCCAGCGGACGAGCGGCGTCGTGAACGAGAACCAAAGGTGAAGAGACGATGTCGAGCCCGGCACGAACCGAGTCGCGCCGCCTGGCACCGCCCGCGACGGTAACGACCGCGCCGGCCTCGTCTCGCGCCGCCCGCGCGACGGGCTCGCCCTCGAGTCCCGGGGGAACCACCACGACGATCGTCTCGATGCCCGCGACGCGCTCGAGCGTCCTGACGGTCCAAGCGACGAGCGGCAGACCGGCAACGGGAACCAGAGCCTTCGAGACCCGGTGTCCGAGCCGAGTCCCGGAGCCAGCGGCCACGACGATCGCCGTCGCTGCAGGCTGCATCAGAACTCCATCAGTTCTTTCTCTTTGGCACGGGCGAGTTCGTCGATCTTCTTCACATGCTCGTCGGTGATCTTCTGGATCTCGTCCAGGCCGCGCCGGCCGTCGTCCTCGGAGAGCGCGCTGTCCTTCTGGGCTGCTTTGACTTCTTCGTTCGAGTCGCGGCGGATTTGGCGCACCGCCGTCCGCCCTTCCTCGGCGAGAGTGCCGACCTTCTTCGCGAGCTGCTTGCGGCGCTCTTCGGTGAGCGGCGGAATCGGAATGCGGATCACCTTGCCGTCATGCGACGGATTGAGACCGAGGTCGGAAGCCTTGATCGCCTTCTCGATCGCAGGAACGAGCGTCGGGTCGAAGGGCTGCGCGACGATCATGCCAGGCTCGGGCACCGAGAGCTTCGCGACTTGATTGAGCGGCGAGTTCTGCCCGTAGTAATCGACGAAGATGCCGTCGAGAAGCGAGACGCTCGCGCGTCCGGTCCGCAGGGCGCCGAAATCGCGCTTGACGGCGTCCACGGTCTGATCCATCCGCTGGCGGGTCTTCTTGTAGATCTCGTCGAGCAGCTGCTTGCCGCCGCCGTAGTTGTGCCAGGCCAGCACCATGTTCGGGTCCACGCCGTAGGCCGGGACGGAGCCCCACAGCGCCACGGCGGAG
>CAZPJJ010000470.1:0-3224 GCA_964586535.1 uncultured Acidobacteriota bacterium
CGAGGGCAACGAGCGTGTAGGTCACGATGCCGTCGGCGATGAGGCTGACGACTCGCCCGAGCGCGAGCCCCGCGAAGATCAGTCCCGCCGCGCTCAGCCATCGCCCGTACTTGCCGGGGTCCATCGCCCCCGCCGCGACCAGCGCCGCCAGCGCGAGGACCAGCCCGCCGAAGATCGCGCGCATCTCCCCATGGGCCTGCGGCGCCTCCGGCATGAGGCGGATGAACGCCGCCACCTTGTCGGTCGCGACGAGGGCGAACGCGCCGAAGAAGACGTTGCCGAGGGCGATGAGCGCCAGCAAGGCGCGAACGACGAGCATGGGATCCTCCGTTCGAGGCGGTTTCTGTCAGTCTGCGGGGAAATCCGCGTCCCGCCAGCCCGGGCGAGGCCGCTCCGGGGTATGGTTGTTGCGTCATGGAAAGACGCTCAGGGAAGGGAGCGCGCTTCGGCCGGACGATCGGAGCGCTCTTGTCGGCAGTCGCCGCGACGGAGGGCGTCCGCGCCGCGGACATCTGGCTCGGAGAGCGCGCCGAGATGCCCGTCGTCGTCGTGGGCGCGCAACTCCCAGCGCTCCAGTCCGCCCGCGAGGACCGCCTCGCCGGATTCCGCTGGACGGGGAGTGCCTGGCAGCGCATCCCGCTGCAGGTCGATCCCGTCTACACAACCGACCTCTGCGTCGAGATCCCGACGGGCGATCCCACGCAGCCCGGCGAGGGCTGGCCACCGATCCCGCCCGGCGCCGACCCCGCCGTCTCCTGCCTCGAGAAGCGTTACGACTTCACCGGCACCGCCGAGTCCGACCTGCTCTTCGACGCGGACGACGAACTCGCGTTCCTGGTCCGCGACGCCGGGGCGCGGGCGCCAGCGGGTCAGGCCGATCCCGACGGCTCGGCGAAGGCGCGCACCGAGATCTTCCTGCGCGACGACGTCAGCGGCGAGACCGGGTACGTCTACCTCTTTGCCGAAACCAGCGTGCCCGCGCCGCCGGGCTACGCGATCACCGCGACGACGACCACCGGGCGCCTCGCCGCGGACGATCCGCCCCCGCCGCCCTGCGACGATCCCGCGTCGAACCAGTACACGACGGTCGTCACCGACGGCATGTGCCTCTACTGGGCGACGCGGTGGAGCCTCGACGACCTGATCCCGAAGGGGAATCCCTCGGATGTCTGCGGCGCTGCGTTCACGGCCGGGACCGCCGAAGACCCGCGCGACCTCCTCGATCGCTGGAAAGGCCACGAAGGTGAGGTGGGCGGCGGCACCAACGACGACTACTGGGGATGCCGTTCGTCCTTCGTCGGCCCGCAAAGCGGCGCCCGACCCGGCGAGAAGACCGGCCCCGTGCGCTACCTGCGTGGCGTGATCGGCGCCAAGAGCGCCGTGACGACGACGGTCTACACGGCCGTCTATCCGCGCTACGTCAGTGTCGAGACGCGCCTCCGCGTGCACCCGATGGCCGGAATCGCCCGCCTCTGGGACTGGAGCCTCGAGACGAAGGGCGCGCTCACGATCTCCATCGACGATTCGAGCTCGAACTCGTCGCCGCTTTCCGACCCCATCGACGGCGACCTGCAGAGCGGCTGCAGCGTCGAACCCGGCTCGTTCGACGGCGCTTGCGTGCGCCGCGTCGATCAGCGCGGCGAGGCGCGCCCGGAGGCGTGGGCAATGCTCGCCGCACCGTCGTCGCGCCGGCTCTTCGTGTACGCGCGCACCGTGAGCGCGCCCAGGGCCTTCACGCGCGATCCCGTCCGCGACGACGCGTTCAAGGGCTTCGAAAGCTTCTACGGCGACCATCATGGTGACGGACGGGCGTTCGACACGACGCCCGGCGAAGAAGAAGACCCCGGCTCGCTCGGCAACATCGGCTGGCGATTCGACCTGCGCACGCCCTACGAGTCGTGCCGTGCCATGTGCCCCACCGTGAGCGACGGCGTCTGCCGCGATGGCCCCTCGACGTCCAACGACGACGGCTGCTCCTTCGGCACCTACTACCAGCCCTTCGTCACGCGAGACACTTGGCGCGTGCTCGTAGCAGCGCCCGCGGGCGAGAACCAGCTCGCGGCCGCCGCGCGTTTCGCGCGCTACGAACGCGAGTCGCCGCTCGTCCTCGATTGCGGCGACATCGACCTTTGCAACGGTCTCGACGACGACTGCGATCCACAGACGCCCGACGGCTCGACCGATCCCGCGCTCGGCGCGGCGTGCGACGGCGCGGATGCCGATCGCTGCGCTGAGGGCACCTACACCGCCTGCATCGCCGGCGCGCTGGTCTGCGGCGACGCGAGCGGTGATTCACCCGAGATCTGCTCCGACCGGGTCGACGGCGACTGCGACGGCACCTCGGACGAGACGCCCTGCGTGAGCGGCCCCACGATCGCCGACATCAACGCGTCGGGCCGCGTCGACGGCTTCGACCTCGCACCGCTCGCCCGCGCGTTCGGCGCCGCCTGCGGCTCGCCGCGCTACGCGGCCAGCGTCGATCTCGATCGGAACTGCCTCGTCGACGGTGACGACCTGCAGATCGTCGCGACGTGGTTCGGAGACGACGCCCCATGAACACCGCGCTCACCCGCCTCGCGCCGCGCGTCCTGATCGCACTCTCGTTCGCGATCCTCCTCGCCTGCAATAGCGGTGGCGGAGGCGGCGGAGGCGGATCGCCCGTCTCGGCGGCGTTCGCGCCGAGCGTGACGCCCGCCGCCGCGAACCTCGTGCGCCTCGAGGGCCGGGCCACCGACTCCAACACCGTCGTCCTCGACATCGTCATCGACGGACCGACCACGTCGAGCGATCTCTACTCGTTCGCCTTCGACATCGAACTCTCGAACGCTTCGGTGGCGCGCTACGTCTCCGGCTCCGCCGAGTTCGGTGACGCGCTCACGCTCGGCGCGGGCCAAGGATCGAGCGTGCTCGCCTCGCAGAGCGGCAACCGAGTCGTCGTGGGCGTGAGCAAGACCGGCGGTGGCGCCGGCAACGGCGTACCCTCCGGCGAGCGCACGATCGTCACGCTCGTTTTCGACGTCATCGGCACCGGCACGACGAACCTCGTCTTCCGCGGATCGTCCGACCCGGGCAACCCCACGAGCTCCCCCGCCGCGCTGGACTCGCAGGGCGGCGTCGTTTCGTCCGTCTCCTTCGACGGCGACGCGGCGCGGATTTCGGGGTGACGCGATGACCGCGCGGGCCGCGCTCGCCGCCCTGGCGCTCGCGCTCGTGCTGCCCGGCTG
>CAZPJJ010000471.1:0-3197 GCA_964586535.1 uncultured Acidobacteriota bacterium
GGCGGGCCTGGCCGTCATCGGCGCCAGCTATCCGGCGCTCGATCGAGGCGCGGCGTGGCGCACGCTGGGCGCGGAGATCCTCGACGGGGAGATCTCACGGCAGGTGCTCGCCGACGGCGGACATGCGGAGCGCGCGCCGGCGTACGCGCGCTTCGTCGCGGATCTCTACGGTGTCGCCGGGCTTGCCCTCGCCGGAATCGACGACGAGCGGCACCGACGCTACCTGCAGGCAGCCGCGCGGCTCCTGCGCGCACTCGCGAGCGTCGCGGACGCGCGAGGCGAGGCGCCCGCCTTCGGCGACGACGACGGCGCGTACGTCCTCTGGACGTGCCGCGCGGAGCATCGGCTGGGCGTGTCGGCCGCGGTGCTCGGGGCCGCGACGGGCGACGCCGCGCTGCTCGCATTCGCGCGCACTCACCCTGCTCGCGAGCGTGCGCAGGCCGTGGTCGCGCGCTTGCTCGGCCCGGCGAAGGCGCGCGCCCTGGCGAGCCCGGCGTTGCCGGCCGCGCCCGTCGATGAGGTCCGCGCGCCGAGCGTGCACCTCGCCGCGACGGGTATCGCCGTCGGGCGCGTCGCCGCGTCGTGGGCCGCCCTGCGCTGCGGCCCCGCAGGCGTCGGGCGAGGCGCTCACGCGCACATGGACCTGCTCGCGGTGCTCGCGGATCTCGACGGCGCGTGGTCGGTCGTCGATCCGGGGACGCCGACCTACGGCGGGCCCGACGCGCTCCGCGAGGCGTCGACCGCGACGCGCGCGCACGCGACCGTTGCGGTCGACGGCCGTTCGCAGGCGAATCGCCTCGGCCGCTTCGAGTGGGACGCGCTGCCGTCGGCGCGCGTGCTCGAGATCCGGCACGACGGGGCTTGCTGGTCGCTCCGCGCCGAGACCGGCTACGCCATCGACGGCAGGCGCGTCCTGCATCGCCGGACGGCGAGGCTCTTTCGCGATCGCCTCGAAATCGACGACGATCTCGGCATCGAGGGAGAACACGAGGCCTCCATGGCCCTCCTGCTCCGCGGACGCGACCGCGCCCTCGGGCGCTGGGACGAGCCCACGTCGTCGGTCGTCGCGCCAGCCTCGCCGCGGCTGCGCGTCGAGGTGTCCGGCTGGTCGGCGATCGCAGCGCAAGTCGACACGACGTCCCCCGTCTACGGCCGCAGCGAACCCGTCCTCGGGCTCCGGCTCGGCGCGCGCTTTCGCGATCGTTTCACGGCGCGCATCACGCTCGCCCTCCCCCGCGAGTCCTCATGAGCGCACGCGACGTCGTCCACGTCGTCAGCTATGCGCTGCCTCGCGAGCAGGGCTACAGCCTGCGCACGCATGGCGTCTGCTCGGGTCTGCGAGAGCACGGGTGGCACGCGACAGTCCTGCTCGCGCAGCGTTCGGCGAGCCGCGACGATGAGCCCTATGCGTCCGCGGGGCGTTACGAGAAGGACGGCGTCCTCTATCTCGCTCCGGCGGCATCGCAGGGCGCTTTTCGCCGCGCCGTCGCGAGCGCCGAGCACTCGGGATTTCCCGGGACGACGGCTCTCGGCCGCACCTTGGACGCGCGGCGCATCGTGCGCGAACTCGCCGCGCAGGGCATCGCGCCGCGCATGGTCCATGTGCACACGCCTCCCGAGATCGTGCCCGAGGCAAAGGCGCTGGCGAGCGCGCTCGGCGTGCCCTGCGTCTACGAGATCCGCGGCTTCTGGGAGTTGACGAGCGCGGCGGACGAAGGCCGCGACGCCGATGTCGATGCAGCGACCGCTCGCGACATCGCGGCGGCTCTCGCCGTCGATGGCGTCGTCGCGATCAGCGCGGTGATCCGCGACTTGCTGATCCGCCGCGGGGCTCACCCCGACCGCGTCGTCGTCTGTCCCAACGGCGTCGATCCCGGACCCGAGGTTCCCGCGGGCGACGTCCGCGCGCTGCGCTCCTCGCTGGGCCTCGACGGCTGCCGAGTCGCGGGGACGGCGACGAGCGTGCGACGGCTCGAGGGCCTCGACGTGGTCGTGGCCGCTTGGCCGCTCGTGACGCGCCGCGTGCCCGAAGCGCGCTTGCTCATCGTCGGCGACGGACCGCACCTGGGTGTCCTTCGCGGCCTCGCGCAGAGCACCGGTTGCGCGGACTCCGTGATCTTCGCGGGACGCGTTCCCGCCGCGGAGGTTCCTGCGTATCTCGCGCTGCTCGATGCATTCGTCGTCCCGCGCCGCGCCGAGGCGGTCTCTGAACTCGTCACGCCGCTCAAGCCCTTGCAGGCGATGGCGGCGGGAGTACCCGTCGTGGCGAGCGATCTCGCAGCGCTGCGCGAGATGGTCGAAGCCGATCGCACGGGGATCCTCGTCGCACCCGGCGATCCGGATGCTTGGGCTGACGCGCTCGCGGCGCTCTTCACCGACGCGCCCCGGCATGAGCGCTTGGCCCAGGAGGCGCACCGCTTCGCGTTGGCGAATCGCTCGTGGGGTACCGTGACGACGCCGACGGTGGCGCTCTACGACGCGCTCCTCGGAGGGCGCCCTTGAGCGACGATCGCCAACCTTCGTCGCTGACGTCGCGCGTGATTGCCGGCGGGCTCTGGGGCCTCGCGGGCACGCTCGCGCAGAGTGTGCTCGCGATCGCTTCGGCGCTGGTCATCGCGCGCTTCCTCGCGCCCGAGGACTACGCGGTGGCCGCGATCTCGGGCGCGATCGTGGGCCTCGCCGCGCGGCTCGGGCAGATCGGGCTCAGTGAGACGATCGTGCGCGAGCGCGAGCGGCTCGACGCCGTCTGTCGCGCGTCGCTCGGCGCGCTGGGGATTCTCGGGCTGACTCTCGCCCTCGGCGTCGGAGCCGCCTCGCCCCTCGCCGCGCGCTTCTACGACGACCCGCGTCTCGTGGCGGTGCTTCCGCTCGCCGCGCTCTCGCTCTTGCTCGGGATGGTGACCAGCGTGCCTCGCGCCATCCTCCAGCGGCGCTTCGCGCTGCGCGAGACGAACGCGATCGACGTGCTGCAGCGCACGATCACGGCGCTCGGCGGCATCGCGCTCGCCGCCCTGGGCGCGGGCTTCTGGGCGCTCGTGATTCCGGGCGTGACCGCCGTCGTGCTCGTCACGCCGCTCACCTTCGCGCTCGCGCGCTTCGCGCCGCGGCCGTCGTTCGACCTCTCGCCGCTGCGGGGTGCGTCCCGCTTCGGCAGCGGCGTCTTTGCCGCGCGTACGCTGACCTACGTCTCGAACGAA
>CAZPJJ010000472.1:0-3197 GCA_964586535.1 uncultured Acidobacteriota bacterium
TGTCGAGGACGTAGAGCTGGGAATTGACCGGAACGAAACTCGCCTCGTAATCGCCCGCAAGCGCCGCGGCGCCTGTCGTCTCCGCGACCGTCACGGTCTCCGAGGCCGAAACGTACGAACCCCCGGAGTCGCGGCGCCGAAGGAGCTTCGTGAACGCGCCGTCGGCGAGCCCCGTCACCGGAGCGCCGCCGATGTCCGTGACCTTGAGGACGGTCCGGATGATCTCGTTGACCGTGGGCATCGAGTCCCCTGAAAACGAAAGGCCCGACCCCCGTCCCCCTTGCGCAAGGGAAGGGGCCGGGCCTCTCTGCGTTGCCGATGCGGGGTCGCGACTCCCCGCTCAGCGACTCGCGATCAGTCGATCACGGTGCCGACCGCGTCCTCCGCGCGCTTCATGAACGCGAGGTAGAGGGCGCAGCCGATCTTCCCGGCGGTCGCGCCGGTGTCCGGGATGGCGACCTGGACGTGCGTGAAGCCACCGGCGACGTCGAGCATCTCCGGAAGGATTTCGATCCCGAAGAGGTTTTCGGCTTCTCCGGCGGCGGCGTTCGTGTAGGTGTTGGCCGCGGCTTGTGTGACCTTCGTGTAGGTGCCGGTGGACGCCTGCGCCCCGACCTTCTCGTAGACCTTCGTGAAGTTGAGGGCCTTGGACCCGGCGCCCGCGTTGGACGTCGCTTGGTTGAGCGTCACGACCGGGTCCTCCCCGGCGGTCCCGGCGTCGGCGAGGACGAGGACGACCAGGCGCTCGACGTTCTCCATGTTGACCCAGTCGCCGTTGTTCGCTCCCGTCGCGAGGTCGATCGGGACGATCGCGACCTGGGCGTTGACGTTTTCGAAGAAACTTCCTCTCATCTCCGACTCCTTCCGTCAGGCCTTACGACCTGGTGTCGAGTACGACGAACGGCGACCTGGCCGCCGTGCCCTTGTAGGGCGTGAGATTGCTCTTCCACGCGGGGGCACCGTTCATCCGAAGCGTCCAGCGGAAGGTGCGCTCGTTGTAGAGGAACCGAACGTGGATGGAATCGGCGGACTCGAGCTGGTCCTTCGTGATCGTGATGTACTCCTGAAGATTCGCGAAGAGGACGTCGCCCTTCGTGCCGAGCGTCTCGGCCTGCTCGATCGCGGCGACGGGGCGACCGAGGAGGAGCCCGTAGGGCGCGTTCGCGATCGTCCCCGCGGGGAGGTAGATCGGCTGATCCCCGAGGGTCATCGTGACGAGCTGCGGGAGAACGTCCTGATTGATGTACCAGACGCCCCCGCCGATGAGCCGCGCGGGCATCCGCGCGAACATCTTCGCCGCGTTGGCGGCGACGAAGGTCGCGGCCGCCTGGCCCGACTCCTTCGCGACGGACACGAGGGCCGCGCTGTTCATGATCCCGAGGCACTGCCCGACGCCCGTTCCGCGGAAGATTTCGTCGTCGATGACGAAGCCGAATTCCGAACGGAACGCCTTTTCCACGATCGCGCCGAGAGCGGAGGCATCCCGGAGGAGACGGTCCGTGGCGTAGAAGAGGGCCATCAGGTCTTCGAGGTCGATCTTGAGGAGATTGACCTTCGGCTTCGTCGCCGTCACCGTCTCCGCCTCGGCGACCCGGTAGACGCGGACGCCGCCCCAGCGCGAGCCCGTGGCCCGGCTCGTCTCGTCCACCGCGGGCGCCTCGAGCCCGTCGGAGTTCGGCCCGATCGGAACGGGGAACGTCGCGGGCCAGAGCACCGACATCTCCTCCGGCTTGTCGAGAAGAGCGGTGGAGAAGTCCTTCTGGATCAGGAAGGCCCCGTCGGCGCCGACGCTCGCGCTCGCCCCCGATGCGGCGCCCACGACCTTGAAGAGGCGGTCGTCGGTCCGGCCGCCCGGACGCGCCGCCTCCGCGATCGCGACGAGCTGTTCCCCGAGGCGGCGAAACGGTCCCGCCTTGGGCTCGTCGCTCACGATCAGCGCGTCGTCCCGGAACTCCCCGGGGTCCTTCGCCGGCCGCGAGAATCGAGCCCGCGATTCCTCGAGCTTGAGGCGCGCCTCGATCTTTTTCGCGAGCTCGGCCTGTTCGGCCTCCAAGGCCTCGAGCCGATCGAGCTCGTCTTCCGTGGGCTCACGATCCTCGGATTGCGCGGCGTCGAGGATCGCCTTGGCCGCCGCGGGAATGCCGCTGTGGTAGCGGTCCCGCATCTCCTCCAACTTGCTCTTCATGCCTTTCTCCTTTCGGCGATCCGCGCCGAAGCGAACCGAATCCTGGCCGCGGCGGCGCGTGCCGCGCGGCTCCTGCGACGTGTGAGGCGGTCGAGCGTATCGGCCATCGTCTCGACCCGATCGACCATTCCGAGGCGCTTCGCTTCGGCCGCGCCGACGACGAAGCCCTCGCCGAATCCGTTTCGGACCCCCAGTCCGGAGACACCGCGATATCGAGCGACGGCGTCCGTGAACGCCTTGTACGCACGATCCACAAGGCCTTGGAGAAGCTCCGTCGACGTTTCGTCGAGCGGCAAGTCTGGGCTTCCGGTGGTCTTGTACTTTCCCGCCGACAACAGCGTGACCTTGAGTCCGGACTCCTCGTTCGCCTTCGTCCAGTCAACATGCTCCAAGATCACGCCGATCGAGCCGACCTCAGAACCCGGACTGGCGACGAACTCCGATGCGGCCGAGGCGATCCAGTACGCGGCGCTCGCGGCCATCGTGTCCGCGACGGCGACGATACGCTTCGTGGCCCGCGCGGCGAACACCTCTTCGGCGAACTCTTGGACTCCCGCAACGGCGCCCCCGGGGGAATCCACGTCGAGAACGATCGCCGAGACGCTGGGGTCCGACAGAAACGCCCGGAATCTTTTCGACAGGATCTCGAGCGAGGTCCCTCCGGAGAAGTCGGACATGACGTTCGCGCGAGGAAAGATCGTCCCGAAGACCGGCAACACGGCCACGCTCTCGACTCGCTGCGGTTCGGGTCGAGGCGCTTCCGCCCGGATCGCGTGCTCGTCGAGTCCGGACGTCGAGGCGAGACGCAGGAACGCGGAAATCTCCGCGAGCTTGTCCGGAAGGATCGCCCAGGGCGTCGAGCTGAACGACGAAAGGATGCGGGAAGATGGGCGAAGGCGAGGCGCAGGGTAAAACGGCCTCATGGCGACGAAATCAGTGTCCATAGCTCTCCCTCCCGGCGAATTCGACAATCCTCGCGAACCTTGCGTGCGCCGCCGCGCGAGGGGTCACC
>CAZPJJ010000473.1:0-3190 GCA_964586535.1 uncultured Acidobacteriota bacterium
CGCCGCTTCTCAGAAACCGCGAATCAGCGCGCGCCGAAGTTCGAACACTTCACGCTATTTTTGCTTCCAGTTGCCGTCCGGTGCCTGAATCCACTCCCCGGGCTTCGCATTCGCGCGCAACGTCGCCGCGTACGTTTCGCGTACCTTCCCGAGCTGGCTCGGATCGACGTTCGTCGCGGCGGCGATCTCGCGGTAGAGCGCCTCCCGGTCTTTGTTCTCGTCGCGCACGATCTTCTGCACGGCCGCGCGCTCTTTGAGATCGCCGAGCGATTCGAGACTGCGCGCGACCACGGTGCCGTCGTTCGCCTCGCCGATCACGCCCTTCGCCTTGAAGGCGTCGAGTTCGCGGACACGCGCGGTGCGCGATTCGATGATCTTGCGAATCGCGGGATTCGTGACTGCTGGCTCCGCGACGTCCGCTGCGTAGGCCGGCATGCCGAAGAGCGCGTCCAAGAGCGAGACCTGTCCCGGCGATGGCACGCCTCCTTCGGGAGTTTTCGTCTCGGCGGGCGGAGTCGGCTCCGCGGGAGCCTCGGGAGCGGACTGCTGCGCGGCCGCGCGGCGCGCGATCTCCTTCTCGATCTCCTCGGCAAGGTCTTTGACCTCGGCCTCGGGGAAATAGACGTTGATGGTCACGCAGGCGAGGGCCAAGAGCAGAGCCAAGGGCATCAATGTGAGCGCTCGCGAACGTCGCGTCATGGGAAATTCCTCCGGGTGCGGCCGCCGTCCGGACGATCCGGCCGCGTTGAACCGTGGAGAGTCTATCCCGGATGGGAACCGGAAGCGCTCAATCGGTCCGGACGCGGGAGAGGTCGAGTTCCTGGAAGCGCCGCAGCATCGCCTTGAACGAGACCGCGCGGCCGGGGTCCCCGTTGACGATGTCGATCGGCAGCGGCAGGCGCCCTTTCAGGAAGAGCTCGCGGTCGCCCCGCCGTTCGAGACCCCGCAGCAAGAAGCGGTCGTCCGCAAGCGTCATGCGCAGGCCGAGGCTCTCATAAGTGAACCGGTCGAAGAGCCGCGCGATGCCGCGGTCGAGCGCGCCAGGTCCGCCCGTGCCGAGAATCGTGAGGTTGTTCACGGCGGTGACGTTCACAGTGCGGTTCTCGCGCCGCTCCGCTACCGAGCGCACCTCAGCGTCGAAGCGCACAGGAACGCCGCCGACCAGCAGCAAGTCGCGGATCTCGCCCTCGACGAAACCGGTCATCTCGCCGAAACCGATCGTGCCCGTGAGCGCGCGCAGGTCGATGTCGCGCAGCGTCGCGTCGAGGTGGAAGCGCGGGTAGCGCGAGAGCACGTCCTCGCCCGTGACGTCGCCGATCGCGACGCGCCCCGAGAAGACATCGATGACCCCGCCGCCCTCCGCCGCGAAACGCGAGGGGGAGAGCTTGATGCGCGGGAAGCTCGCCCGGAGCGTTCCTTCGAGCGGGAAGAAGTCGAGCAGCGCGCTGATCTCGGCGAGCGAGACGCCGTCCAGTTCGAGGCCGGCCTCGAGGGCGCGCGACTCGGCCAGAAGATGCGAAATCGAGAGCCCCGTGAACACCGCGCGTCCGCCGAAGAGCGGCACCTCGAGGGCCTGCGCGAGTTCGGCGCCATCGCCGGAAGACGCGATCTCGCTCGCCAGCGCGCCGATCTCGAATCCCGCCGCCGTCGCGCGCGCCAGCGAGAGCCGGCCCATGCGCGCGGCGGGCTGCACACGAGCGGGAGCCCCGTTCTCGAGATGCAGCGCGACCGGCAGCGCGAGGTCGAGCCCCTCGATGGCGAGCGCAGGCTCGGCGAGCGAGATCGCCGCTCCGCGAAGCGTGAGGTCGCCGTCGATCTCCACGCGCTCACCGGTGAGGCGCGCTTGCACCGACGCGTCGAGAGATCCGCTTGCCTTCGCGCCGGCGAGCAGCGGCAGCGCGTCCACGAGCGGCTCGCGCAGGCGCTCGTCGAGAAGCCGCGCGTAGTCCGCGACGCTCACCGCAATGCGTACGTCGAGTCCGTCGCGAGCGGCGAGCGGTTCGAGCGCGGCGCGTAGCGCGACCCCGGGATCGAGTGCGATCGCCGCGTGCGCCGACCACGGCGCTCCCCCGCTCGCCTCCGGCCCTGCGTCGAACGCGAGGCTTGCTTCCGCTTCGAGTGTCGAGAGGTCGGCGAAGAACGAATCCCAGAGCACGAGCGGCCCGGGGAGTGTCGCCGTCGCGCGCGCCTTCAGCGCGCCGTTCGCATCGCGCTCGCCCGTGACCGCCCACGTCGCGTCGAATCCCTCCGCGACGCGCGCGCCATCCGCCGAGGAAACGCCGAGCCCCTTCACCGCGATCGGCCCCGAAATCGCCAGGACACCGTCGATGCTCGCCTGCAGCGCGAGATCGCCCTGGGCGCTGCCCTTCACCGCGTAGCCGGGAAGGAGCGCGCCCGTGAGCGGCTGCGCCAGCGCGCGCACGCGCTCGAGATCCGCGATCGTCAGCGCGAGCGACGCGGACGCGCGCGTACCGTCGAACGCGATGTCGGAGAGCCGCGCCACGGCAGCGCCGTCGGCGAGATCGAGTTCCGCCGTGCCCGAGACCTGCGGCGGCGCCGCGCTCGCCAGCCGCGCCTGCGCACGCACCGGTATTGAGAACGAGGAGGGCCCGATGGCGCGCCCGTTCAGCGCGAACGTCAGCGCGGGAATGCTCGCACCGCGCTCGCCCACGGCAGCTTCGGCATCGAGCGCGAGCGTCGCGTCCTGCAAGGACCACGGCAGCGATGCATCGGCGCCACGCACCGAGACTCCCTCCAGAGCCATGCGCAGCGCGAGCCTTGGCTCGAGGAGAGCGCCCTCGATCTCGCCGCGCGCCACCAGCGGCGGTCCCGTGACGGTGAGCGCCGGTGCCGCGATTCCCAGCGTGCGCGCGAGAGCGAGCGCGCGCTCGGGATCCGGACCGCTCCACGCAAGGCGCGCATCCCAGCGCGCGTCGTCTCCGAGAAAAGCCCGCACGACGCCATCCGCCGCGAACGATCCCCACTCCGGCAGAGTGACCCGTGCCCTGAAGCGCGCGTCACCTGCGGACTCGGGCGCGAGCGTGACGTCGGCTTCGAGGCGCGCGGGCGTCACGTTCGCCGCCACGGGAAGCACGCCCTCACGCTCGGCGATCGTCGCGCGCAGCGTCGCGCGCGCGTCCTCGCCGGGCGCCGCGAGTGCGAGGCTCGCGTCGAGCGCGACGTCCTCGAA
>CAZPJJ010000474.1:0-3162 GCA_964586535.1 uncultured Acidobacteriota bacterium
GGTAGATCGCAAAGAGCGGCAGGAGCAGCGCGAACGACCAACGCCATCTCTGGCGCAAGAGGTTCTCCCGCCACGGTAGGTGAAACAAGAACGCGGCAGGAAGCGCGACGACTCCCAGCGATAGCAGATCCATGCTCACGAGCGCGCCGAAGATCCCGGCGTGATTGCGGCGGACGAGCCCGAACTGATGGCGCAGGTTCTCTGCGCTCTCGAAGGGAGACCAGAGGGGATAGCGCATCCCGCTCGGCTCTTCCCAACTCGTAACCCGCCCTCGTTCAGGGGCGGCGATGGCCATGCGATAGGGGTGCTCGATCGCGTCCGGTGGGGCGCTCGGTCCGACGATGGCGTGGTTGATCGGCCCGCTCGTCGAGAACGTCGGCTTTCCGTAGTGCAGCGAGAGGACGAGGATCCAAGGCGCCGCGATCGCCGCGAGCAGCGTCGCGCTGATCGAGCACGCGCGAAGAACGCGGCCGATGCGCTCCCCCAGCACGGTGTGAAGCAGCGCCGCGACGGCGATCGAGAGCACGCCGACCGGAAGCGCGACCGCCTTCGCCAGGTAGGCGATGCCGAGCGCGGCGCCGGTCAAAGCCTGGGACCTCGTACTCGTGAGGAAGTCCTGGCCTGCAAGCCCAGCCCACCCGAGCAAGAGAAAGGCCGACACGAGAAGGTCCGGAGTGACCGATTCCGTTGCCCATGAAACAGTGGCCAGCGCGGTCAGCGCGGTCGCCACGAGCACGTGCCGGGGCGAGAGTCCGAGTCGCCGCAACGCGAGGAGCGACGCACCCACGAAGACCACGCCGGTGGCCGCAGCAGCAAGATGGCCCGCGAGCGGCAAGGAAATGCCCGCCCGGAGAACCGCCGCCGTCACCCACGAGAGCAGCGGACCCCAGTACCCGGTGATGGCGAGGCGGAAGTCGCCGGCCGCCCAGTACTCGGCGATTCGCATGTAGGCGATCCCGTCCTGGTCGACGTCCAGCGCGTGCGTCCGTGCGGTCCAAAGGAGAATGCACGCCAGCGTGGCCAGGAGAAGGCCCCCGACGATCTGCACCCGATGGCTCGCGTCTTTCGCCATCTCTTCCATTCGTGACTCCTGGATCCTGGCCGCGCCCTCGCGCGCGCGCCGTGACACCCGGTCCGGCGAGACCAAAGCGTGCGATCGGCCCCGCTCATGGACCGTCACTGAAATCATTGGTTCATGTTGCGGCGCGGTTCGCTGCGTTGCTGACAAACGGAAGTTACACCGTACATTTCAAACGTACGCCGGAACCAGGGGCGTGAGGGTCCCTCGCGAACCCTGTGTTCGTCCGGCCATGAGCGGGGCCGAGCGCCCCCCCATCGTGAAACTCGGGCGACCGACGCACTTGGCGGCGCTTTGCCTGGTTCCGCGAGTCCCGAGGGGTGAAGAGATGAGCACGACGACCAACGATACGAAACCCTTGGCCTCCGCGCCGATCGGCGTCGATCGCTCGGAAGAGCTCGAGGTCACGATCCTCATGCCCTGCCTCAACGAGGCCGAGACCATCGGCGTCTGCGTCGAGAAGGCGATGCAGGCGATCCGCGACGCGGGAGTGAGCGGGGAAGTCGTCGTCGCCGACAACGGCAGCACCGACGGCTCGCAGGAGATCGCCACGAGACTCGGCGCCCGCGTCGTCCCGGTCCGCGACCGGGGCTACGGCTCGGCGCTTCGAGGGGGCATCGCCGACGCTCGAGGCCGCTACGTGCTGATGGGCGATGCCGACGACAGCTACAACTTCCTCGACCTGCCCGTTTTTCTCGCGAAGCTCCGCGAAGGTTATCAACTCGTCATGGGAAATCGCTTCCGCGGAGGAATCGCTCCCGGCGCCATGCCCCCGCTCCACAAGTACCTCGGCAATCCGGTGTTGACCTTCATCGGCAAGCTGTTTTTCAAGAGCGAGAGCAGCGACTTTCACTGCGGCCTGCGAGCGTTCGACCGGCGCTCGATCGAGGCGTTGAAGCTGCGAACGACCGGCATGGAGTTCGCGAGCGAGATGGTCGTGAAGGCGAGCCTGCATCGCCTCAAGGTCGCCGAGGTTCCGACGACGCTCAAACCCGACGGCCGCTCGCGCCCTCCGCATCTGCGCTCCTGGCGCGACGGATGGCGCCACCTGCGCTTCCTCCTCATGTACAGCCCGCGCTGGCTTTTCCTTCTGCCCGGCTTCCTGCTCGCCCTGCTGGGGCTCGGCGTGGGAGCGTGGCTGATGCCCGGCCCCGGACGACTGGGAGGCCTCACGCTCGACGTTCACACGCTGCTCTTCGCGTCGCTCGCGATCATGTTGGGCGCGCAGGCGGTCTTCTTCGCCGTGTTCACGAAGGTCTTCGCCCTCACGGAAGGGCTCCTTCCCGCGGATCCGCGCATCGACCGGCTCTTCGATGTCTTCAACTTGGAGCGAGGCCTGATCATGGGCGCTCTGCTCACCGTCGCCGGCGTGGCTGGATCGATTGCCGCCGTCTGGATCTGGAGGGACGCGGATTTCGGCGACCTCGATCCGGCAACCGTGCTGCGGATCGCGATCCCGTCGACGACCGCCATCGCGTTGGGCGTGCAACTCATCTTCGGGAGTTTCTTCCTCAGCATTCTCGGGCTGCGGAGGCACTGACTCCACGGTGACCGGAAGATTGTTGCTTGTTCCCGGCTTCGCTGCCCTGTGCGGAGCCCGACGCTCCCTGCCGCTTGCGGAGTTCCACAAAGCTCATCAGCCCAACCGCAGACGCCGCTCGCCAAACCCCGCCGCAACCTCGTTTCGTTCGGCGCTCTCACGGGCAACACGGGGTCAGGCGAAGGCTCGTCGACTTCTCGCTCCCAGAGCGCGCTTCAGAACGCGTACTTCAGCTCGTGTCTCCTCCAGCGCTTGAAGCCCGGCCACGAGATGATGCGCCTGTAAATGTCCATCCAGGACTCGGGCAGTTGCAGCCGTCCCGGAAAGAGCCGTTGGGCGAGGAGCCGTTTCCAAGTCCAACGCACGGCGTCAATGCCGGCCGCCTGAGCGGGCGTCGTCGAGTTCACGTTCTGCTCGTCGCGGCGCTTGATCCAGTTGCGCCAGGCTGCGATGACAAAGGCGCGCTCGAGCGCGGCGTTGTGGCGGCGCGCGAAGGCGATCGTCTCGCGCCGGTCGTGGGCGTGGCTGTGGCGCCAGAGCTCGT
>CAZPJJ010000475.1:0-3161 GCA_964586535.1 uncultured Acidobacteriota bacterium
CGACGCCCATCGCGACGAGCTTCTCGCCGATCGCCCGCGAGTTGCGCACGTAGTTGCGCGCCAGCTCCGAGCCGAGCGTCGTGTCGGCGGCGACGGCCGCGAAGTGGCGCAGGAGGGCGGCGTCTTTGTCGGCCGCGCGCGCGAGCGTCTTCCAGGGCTTGTAGCCCGGGGGCAGCGCACCCAGGTCTTTGTCCCAGTTCTCGGCGACGATCGGCACGTAGGCCTTCTGGTCGATGTCGAAGACGCGCGTCGGTTTGCCCTTCTCGTAGTCGAGGAAGCCCGGCTTCTGCGAGCCGTCGCTCTTCTGACCGCCCAGCACGCCGAGGCCGACCATGCGGTCGATGACGCCGTTCAGGAGCGGCTCGTCGAGGTGCTGGTCCATCACCTGCTCGATGAAGTGGAAGACATCGATGCCGACGTAGTCGATGAGCTGGAAGATGCCCATCGGCCGCACGAGCCAGTCCTGGGTCACGCGATTGACGAGGTAGGCAGCCTTGGGCCAGCCGTGGTCCTTGGCAAGCCGCGATGCTTCCTGCAGGCCGAAGATGCCGTCGCGAATGAAATGGCCGTTGCCGATGAAACCCGCGATGTCGGCCGAGGGGATCAGCGTCTTGCGCAGGCGCTTGCCGACCTCGGTGGCCAGCGCGGCGACGTCGTCCTTGGTGCTCTCCGCACGAATGACCTCGACGAGCTTCTGCACGGGCGGCGGGTTGTAGAAATGGAAACCGATGACGCGCCCGCCCAGCTTCGCCTCGCGATCGAGCAATCCGATCGGCACCGACGAGGTGTTCGTGAATACGTAGGCCTCGGGGCACATCTCGCCGACCTGCTTCAGGACGGCGGTTTTCACCGGGATCTTCTCGACGATCGCCTCGAAGACGAGCAGCGAGCCCTTCGCGGCGGCGACGTCGGTGGTCGGCCAGACGACGCGCTCGACGGCGTGCACGTACTCGCGAATGATCTCCTCGTTGTCGATGAGGTCGTCGCGATAGGCCAGCAGTTGACGCAATTCGACGGCGCTCTTCTCGGCGGTCTTCGTGGCCTGGTCGCGGATGTAAGCCTGAAGGCCGCCCAGCGCATTCGGATCGAGATCGATCGCGTTGAGCCGGTAGAGCTTGCCTTTGTTGGCGGGATCGAGCGCGCGCTTCGCCATCTCCTGTGCGACGAGCAGCGTGATGCCGCTGCCCATCTTTCCGGCCGCGCCCAAAACCGACACGTGCTGGAGCCTGCTGTCGAGATCCATGAGGTGCCTCCCGGGCCGGAGCCGAAGCCCCACCCGTGGGTCGCCGCGCCGGAGCGCGGAGTTTCTGCTGCGAGGTGAACGCTGGATTATAGACGGCTCGCCTGGGGCTGACCGGTCCGGCGCTCGCGGTCACTCGGGACTTTGTTTCACTCGTCG
Organism: uncultured Acidobacteriota bacterium; assembly: GCA_964586535.1. GTDB lineage: Bacteria > Acidobacteriota > Polarisedimenticolia > J045 > J045 > CAZPJJ01. The sequence continues at coordinate 1,400 of CAZPJJ010000475.1, forward strand.
TCGCGGTGACCACCGCGCGTCCGCTTGACCCCCGATCGCCGCTTCTTTTCGGTGAGCCGCCGCTCTTTGGACGCCCGCGTCGGCTTGGTCGCATGACGAGGGACGGGGGGCTCGGCCGCCCGCCGGATCAGTTCGACCAGCCGGTCGAGAGCATCGCGGCGGTTTTTCTCCTGCGACCGATGCCGGCGCGCCTCGATGAGGATCGCCCCTTCGCGCGTGAGGCGCCCCTTCGCCAGCGCCACGAGCCGCTCGCGAACCTCCTCGGGCAAGGACGGCGAGTTCATCGCATCGAAACGCAGGCGAACAGCCGTCTCGACTTTGTTGACGTGCTGCCCGCCCGGCCCCCCGGCGCGGGCGAACTCGAACGAGACTTCGGCCTCGTCGAGGGCAATCTGCGGCGTGATCTCGATCATCTGGCAAGACTACACCGGCCCCGGCGGCGATCGCGCAAGCGCAGTACGATCGCAACCTCACGCCAGCGAGGATCCCTTGAACGACGCTCCCCATGGCCCAGGATCGCCCCGCGCCGACGAAGAGGCTCCAGCCGGCTTGCGCGGCAATCTCGGCTGGCTCGTCGAGGAACTCAACTCGACGCTCGACCTCGACGCCGTCCTGACCCGCGTCGCCCAGCAAGTGCGCGGCGAGATCGACTTCGATCACTTCGCGATCTTGCTCATCGACGACCTCGGCCAGCAGCTTCACTTCCGCTTCGCCGTCGGTTATCCCGAGGAGATCACGCGGAATTGGCGCTTCGGGCTCGGCCAGGGAATCGTCGGCACGGCGGCCCGCGAGAGCCGTTCCGTGCGCGTCGACGACGCGCGCTCCGAGCCGCGCTACATCCGCGGCGTCGACGGCGTGCTCTCGGAGCTCGCCGTGCCTCTCGTCGTGCGGGGGCGCACGATCGGCGTCCTCGACGTCGCCAGCCGCCAGCCCGCGCACTTCACGCGCGAAGCCGAGGACCTGCTGCACACGATCGCGGGCCCGCTGGCCAACGCGATCGAGAACGCCCGCCTCTACGGCAACCTGCGCGACCACGCGCGGACGCTCTCGCTGCTCCACGAACTCTCGCGCGAACTGACGTCGATCCTCGACAAAGAGCGGCTGCTGACGAAGGTCGCGCAGGCCGTCAAGCGGCTGATCGACTATCAGCTCTTCTCGGTGATGCTCTGGAACGAGCGCACGCAGCGCCTCGAGCACGAATTCTCGATGCGCTACGACGAGCGGCTCGTCCACAAAGAGGCGTTCCCGCTCGGGTACGGCATCTGCGGCACCGCCGCGGCGCTGCGCCAGGCGATCCGCGTCCCCAACGTGCATCTCGACCCGCGCTACGTTTCGTGGAACCACGGCATCGCGGTGAATTCCGAACTCGTCGTGCCGCTGCTCTTCGAGGACCGGCTGGTCGGCGTGCTCGACCTCGAGAGCATCGAGTACAACGCGTTCTCGGAGTGGCACGAGCAGATGCTCTCGACGCTCGCCTCGTCGATCGTGATCGCGCTCGAGAACGCGCGCCTCTACGAACGTGTGCGCGAACAGGAGCGCGCCGTCCAGGAGGACATCTACACCGCGGGCGAGATCCAGCGCGGGTTGCTGCCTTCCGTCGCGCCCGCGGTCGCGGGCCTCGAGCTCGCGTTCCTCACGGAGCCCGCGCGGCAGATCGGCGGCGACTTCTACGACTTCCTTCCTTACGACGAGAACAGGCTCGCGATCGCCGTCGGCGATGCCGCGGGCAAGGGCGTGTCGGGCGCGCTCTTCGGCGCGCTCT
>CAZPJJ010000476.1:0-3157 GCA_964586535.1 uncultured Acidobacteriota bacterium
GGCCGCATCCTCGACGAGGACGCGATCGCCGATGTCAAACGGATGATGGAGCGCACGGCCGCGGCCAATCTCCGCAACATGGAGCGCTCGCTCACCTTCCTCGCCACGACCGCCAGCACCGCCCCTTTCATCGGTCTCTTCGGAACCGTGTGGGGCATCATGACGTCGTTCCAGCGCATCGGCGCGACGGGCTCGGCCAGCCTCGAAGCCTACGCGCCGGGCATCGCCGAGGCCCTCATCGCGACGGCCGCGGGGCTCGCGGCCGCGATTCCGGCCGCGGTCGCGTTCAACTCGTTCCTGCGGCAGGTCCGCATCATGAGCATCGAGATGGAAGAATTCCAGTACGACTTCGTGCATCTGCTGCAAAAGCGCCGGCGGAGGATCGACTGATGGCGATCGGCACGCAGGGCTCTCGTACGTCGCTCTCCGAGATCAACGTCGTGCCGCTCGTCGACGTCATGCTCGTGCTGCTCATCATTTTCATGGTCAGCGCACCGATGATCACGCGCGGTATCGAGATCGGTCTCCCCAAAGCGCAGTCAGGAGAATCGATCGAAGAGGAGCGCATCACGGTCTCGGTGAATCGCGCCGGTCAGTTCTTCGTCGGCGAGGCCCCTGTCGTCGACGATCTCCTCGTCGAGGAAGTCCGCCGGTCGGGCGGCGACGCTCCCGACGCGGCGGTCTACCTCGAGGGCGACGCCGACGTCCCCTACGGACGCGTGCTCGAAGCGATGGACAAACTCCGCGTGGCGGGAATCGGCCGCGTCGCCCTCGTCACCGAGCCCGCCACCATCCCCGCGGCGCCGCGGCGCCGCCGCTGAGAGTCGATGCCGATTCGCGTCCGCGTCCGCATCGTGCCTCCGGCTCCGGAGGAACTCCGCGCCTTCGGGATCTCCCTGGGCGTGCACGCGGTCGTCGTCGTCGCCGTGATCGTCGCCGGTCTCAGCGCAGCGCCTCCTCCATCGGGCCCGACGATCACCGTCCAGCTCGCGCCCGCCGCGGGCCGCCCCGCTCTTCGCCCCTCCTCGCCGGCCGCGCCTCGCGAGGGACCCGTCGCCGAACGCCCCGCCGCCAAACCCGAGGCGCGGCGCGAGGAGCCCAAACCGAAGCCGCCGGCCGATGAGCCCCCTCCCAAGCCGAAGATCCGTCAACGCGTCGACGAGGTGTCCCCCTCCGAAGATCCGGGACTCGACACCGTCGCGCGCCCCGAGAAACTCCCGGAAGCGGAGCCCCAACCGGACGACGGCTCCGCGCCCGGGATCGAGACCGGCGACGGGGAAGGCGGCGGCGCGTCGAACCTGCCCACAGGACCGATCGCGGGAGGTATCGCCGGCCTCGCTACAGACCAGCCGTTCACGGCGGACTGGTTCCTGCAGCTCGTGGTCGCACGCCTTCAGGACGCATGGCGCGACCGGCCGCTCCTGCCGGCGGGCTCACAGGCGCAGCGCGTCGTGATCGCGTTCACCATCCTCAAAGACGGTTCCGTGGTCGATGAGCGGATCGACTCGCCCAGTCGATACCCGCCGCTCGACCTCTCCGCCCTTCGCGCCGTCGACTCCTTGGATCGGCTGCCGCCTCTTCCGCGCAACTACGGAAACGATCGCCTCGGCGCCCGCTTCGTGTTCGAACTGCGGTCGGCGGAGAGATGACCCTCGTTCCCAGATCAGGAGGTCGGATGATTCGCTCCGCTCGCATCGCGAGGCTCGGCGCTCGGCTCGTGGCAATACTCACGCTCGCTCTCTTCTTCACCGCCCAGGACGCTCGCGCCCAGCAACCATCGGGGACGCCCTCGATCGAGGGCGTCATCACGGGCGAAGCGCGATCGCGCGTCTCCCTCGCCGTTCCGCCGGCCCTCGCCGAGGGGTCGACGCCGACCGCCTGGGTCGCGGAGATCGGCCAGGTGCTGCGCGACGATCTCGAGTTCTCGGGTTGGTTCGGTCTTCTCGACGCGCGCGGCGAAGGCCGCATCGCCGCGGATCGCCTCCAGGATCCCGCCGCTTGGCGCGACGTGGGCGCCAGCTACCTCGCGACCGTCAACGTCGCCGCGGAGGGGACGAAGCTCCGAGTCCAGGTGCGGGTCATCGAGACCGGAGGTGGAACCGTTCTCATGGACAAAGTGTGGGGCGGAGACGCGTCCCGCGATCTGCGCCGTCTCGCTCATGTCGCTTCCGACGCCGTCGTCGAGTCGCTCACCGGCCGTCCCGGAATCGCCCAGACGCGCATCGCGTTCGTCTCGCGGCGCGGCGAGGCGAAAGAGGTCTACCTGATGGACTACGACGGCGCGCGCGTGCGCCGCCTGACGACGACGAATACGATCAACCTCGCTCCCGCGTGGTCGCGTGACGCACGAAGACTCACGTTCCTCTCGTTCCTCGGCAGGACTCCCTCCATCTATCTGCTCGATGAGACGGGCAAAGTCGATCTCCTCCATCCCGCGGGCGGCGAGTTGAATGCGGCACCCGATTTCTCGCCAGACGGCGGAACGATCGCGTTCTCCTCCGATCGGGACGGCAACTCCGAGATCTACCTCTACGATCTCGCCTCGCGCCGAGAGATGCGGCTGACCTCCCATGCGGCCATCGACACGGCGCCTTCGTGGTCACCCAGCGGACGCGAAATCGCCTTTACCTCGGACCGGTCGGGAACGCCCCAGATCTGGATCATGGCGGCTGACGGCTCGAACCTGCGCCGGCTGACCTACGAAGGCCGGTACAACGAATCGGCGGCATGGTCGCCGGACGGCACGCGCATCGCGTTCGTGAGCCGCATCGCGGGGCGCTTCGAGATCGTCATCAAGGATCTCACCACCGGCAAAGAGACGATCGTCACGACGGGCAACGGCAACAAGGAGAATCCGCGTTGGGCTCCGGACGCCCGTCACCTCGTTTTCAGCAGCAATCGAGAGGGCATTTACCAGATCTACACGATGCGCGACGACGGGACCGGCCTGCGGCGCCTCACGCGCGGCGATGCCTCGTACACGCCCGATTGGAGCCCCGTCCGCCCGAATTGACCGCACGCGCTCGGAGCCCCGCGATTCGGAGTGCCGCGAACGGCACGGTATACTCGCGGCGTTTTCGGGGGCGCTGTGGTCGTGAGCGAGGGAGAAACGATGTCCAAGAGTTCGAGAACGAGCAGAGCGAAGTACGCGTGGTTG
>CAZPJJ010000477.1:0-3146 GCA_964586535.1 uncultured Acidobacteriota bacterium
GACCGAGGATGATCACGCCGCCCCACTGCTCGGTGAGCGCCAGCGCGTTCTCGAGCGTGTCGTAGGGGGCCGTACCCTGGCTGTCACCGATGTTGTCGTCGACGAGATCGGTGAAGACGATCGGCTTACCCGCCGTACCGCGCGCGTCGATCTTGGCGCCGCGCGTGATGACGAGCGTGCCGGGATCGTTGGCGCCGGGCGACGATTCGGGACGGCCACGAACGACGGTGCCGGCCTCGATGGTCAGCGTGGCGCCGTTCTCGACGTAGATCACGCCGTCGAGTTCGTACTCGTTGTCTGCGGTCCAGGTCTCGCTGGTCGTGATGTTGCTGGAAACGACGACGGTCGCCGCCTGGGCAGTGCCCAGCAGCGCCAACATCGCAACCATCACGGCGAGACCCAGCTTCTGGAGCTGGTTCTTCATGGTCCGATTTCTCCTCTTCCTCTTGGGTTGGGAGTCAAGTCCGGGTTCTGAGCGCACCGTGTTCTGCTACGAAGGCGGGGCCACTCTCCAAAGCGTCCGTGCGCCGATTTCCCCGGCCTTTCCTGGCTCGCGACCTCGTCTCCCGCGCGCCATCGGGACGCGCTGCGATCCGAGGGGATCGGGAGAAGGAGGTCGGGGCTCCATGCCGCGTGAGTTCGCCGGCTCGCATCGGCCGTTCTGGGCCTCGTGCGTGCGCAGGCGGGCGCACCCGTTTCCGCTCGGCCAGGCTGGCTCGCAGGCGGCATGGTTGACGACCCCTTGTTTCAGTCCTCGACCCGTTGCTCTCGACTAAGGACGCGAGCGGACGATAGCGGGCCGCTGTGACGACGGAGTGACGAAACCGCGAAGCCTCTGAGACGCCTTACCGGCCGGTGCGCGCGAGCGGAATTGCCGTCCTCTACAAACCCCGTGATTTCAGCGGGGCGCCTGTTCGCCAGCTTTCGCCGACCCCACGCATCCCCAGAGACGAAGCGCGAGTGCGGGCACGAGCGCGGGTTCGAGCGCGCCACCCGCAACCGCGGGGGCGGCCTCGCGCAGCGCGGTCTGACGGAGGATCTCGAAATCGAGCGGCGGGCTCGCGTCGAGGTGGCCGGACTCTTCGAGAACTTCGCGCACTTTGGCGAGAATGCGCGACCGAAAGCCCTTCACGCGCTCATCGCCCGCTTCGACGCGTTCGACGAAAGCCTGCGCGTCCCCTTCGCACTCCTCGAGGATCGACGCCAGCCCTGCGTGCCAGATCTCGTTCACCTTCGCCTCGCGCAGGATGGCGTGCAGATCTTCGCGCGCGAGCGGCCGCGGCCTGCCCACGAGCCACGCCCCGAGCAAGGCTCTCGTCGCCGCGACGAGCGCGTCGATGCGGGCCAGCTCTTGCGCACTGAAGTAGGCGCTCGAGCGCGCGCCGCGGGAGAAGCGCTCCCACGGACCGAGGGTGTCGATTCCGAGAGTCAGCGCGCGGGCGAGCAGCGGCAGATCGTCGGCGAGTGCATAAAAAAGGTGCACGGCCCCGACCGGCCCATGCGGATCCAGCCGCGGCACACGGAGCCGCGCGCCGTACTCCTCGGCGCTCAGGCCATCGGGGTCGGGTACGGGCTCGATGCGAGGCACCTCGATCGGTTCGCCCGCCCCCGCGGCGAGACCGCGCAGCGCCGCGAGATCGATGTCGCGCACCGGCAGGCTGGGATCCAGGGCGGCGAGTTCGCGCCGCCAGAGCGCGACGTCAGCGGGCTGACAGGAGAGATACCAGACTTGCCAGCCGTCGCGCACGAGATCGGCCATCGCCTTGGCCACGGCCGCGAAGCGCTCGTCGTCAGAGACACCGAGCGCCTCGTCGAGGAAGAGCGGGAGCGGCGAGCCGCCCGCGGCGCGCTCGGCGAACGCGAGGCGCGCCGCCAGGAGCAACTGCGTGCGAGTGCCAGCCGAAAGCTGATCGAGCTCGAGGAGGCGCTCCTGGACGGTATCGAAGGCGCGCAACGCCGCGGGGCCTTCGGTCGCCACGCGCAGCTCGTAGCGCTCGGCCGTGAATCGCGCGAAGTAATCGCGAGCTGCGGCGAGCACGGCCGGCGACGCGACGCGGTCGTGGCGTTCGCGGACGTCGTCGAGAAGTGCCGCACCGGCCGCGGCGACGAAGGCTTCGTCGCGTTTTTCGGCAAGCGCCGCGCGAGCCGCCTCGAGGCGGTCGAGCGCGCTCTCGAGCGCGCGCCCGCCGCGAACCAGCGCGGCTTCGCTCTCGATCGCGGAAATCTCCGCGACGAGGCGCTCGGCATTCTCGGCATCCCGATCGAGATCGACGAGCAGGGCTTCAGCTTGTTCGACGTCGAGCGTGTCGAAGGGCTTCGCGCCGCCCACGGCCTGCTGGGCCTCGCGCAGCTTCTCGGATTCGAAGCGCGAACGCTCGTCGGCGGCGCGAAACGCCGGGAGCATTTCGAGTCGGCGCAGGAGTTCGGCGGCATCGCCCTGAGCGACGCCCGCTTCGGCGTAGAGCGTGCGCTCGCGTTCGGCGAGCCGCTGCAGTTCGTCCATGGCGTGAGCGCGCCGGCGCTCGGCGTCGATGCGGTCGTTCTCGGCGGCGAGAGCGAGGCGGTGCCGCTGCTCGAGATCGTCGAGTGTCGCGCGCGCTGCTGCGACATCGAGGACGGGCCGGCGTGCATGCGCGCGCAGCGCTTCCGCGAGCTTCGTCAAGGCGGTCTGCGCGCGGCGCGAGATCTCGTCGCGTCGAGCCGCCGCCGCGACGACGGCCTCGCCGGCGTTGCGATACGAGGCGATGGCACGCGCCGCTTCCGCGAGCGCCAGGGACGACGCGCGATGCGGGATCGCGATCTTCTGCGCAAGCGCGTCGCGCTCGGCTTCCCAAGCCGCCCACTCCTCGGCCAGCCGGGAGCTTCGCGCCTCGATCTCGGCGAGCGCGGCGCGCGCCTGCTCCGCGCGTTCCGCCTTGACGACGGCCGCCTCGATCACGTCGAGCCGTTCCTCAACGGCGTCCCTGTCCCAGGACTCTGGCAAGGGAACGCCCGCTTCGGCGAGCGTGCGTGCCGTCGACTCGGCGTCGGGCCGGCGGCGGCGCAGCGCGATCACCAGCAGCAGGACGCCGGCGGCCGTCGTGCCGATCGCGGCGGCGATCCCGCCGAGATATGGCAAGGGCCCGAGGAACGTCGCCGCCACGGCC
>CAZPJJ010000478.1:0-3118 GCA_964586535.1 uncultured Acidobacteriota bacterium
CTCGTCGCCGCGGGCCGCCACGCGGCGATCGAAGGGCTCGGTCTCGAGCACGCCGGGATTGCCGTGAGCGGCCGAACGATCGTCACCGACGCGGCGCTTCGCACGACGAATCCGCGCGTTTTCGTCGCGGGCGATGCCACCAACGACTACGAGATCCTGCACATCGCGAATCAAGAAGGCACAGTCGCCGGTCACAACGCCGCGGGCGGCACTCCCGAGCGGCACATCGACTACCGGTTGCTGATGGGCGTGATCTTCACCGAGCCATGTTTCGCCCACGTCGGTCTCACCGAAGGCAAGGCCGCCGCGGCGGGCCGCGACGTCGTCGTCGGTCGCGCGCGCTTTCCCGAGACGGGACGCGCCATCACGATGAGCGTCGAGCACGGCTCGTTCGCGCTGATCGTCGATCGCGGCACGCGCGAGATCGTCGGCGCGAAGATCCTCGGCCCCCGCGCCGACGACCTCATCCACGTGCTCTCGACACTCATGCACTTCCGCGCGACGGTCGACACGATCTTCGATCTGCCGTGGTACCACCCGACGCTCACCGAGGTGATCCTCGACGTGGCGCGCGATGCGCGGGCGCAGCTCGGCGGGTGAGGCCCGCGCCTTTCTCCTGCGCGGAGGGCAGAGTGACTTGCGCGCCGAGGCGCGTGAATCGGCCGTAGCTCTGCGCGAACGAGAGCTGCGTCAGTTCACCAGCCGCAGCGACACCGGATAGCGATAGCGCTCGCCGTCATTCGCCTGAATCGCCGCGATGATCGTCAGCACGAGCGACGCCAGCCCGACGGGCAGCATCAGCAGCCAGAAGATCCAGCCGATGCAGAGGATCATCGTCGCGAACCCGACAACGAAGAGCACGAGCGCGACGATCGACGTCGTGATCTGGAAATTGAGCGCCTCTTTGCCCTGGTCGTCGACGTAGTCGAACTCCTGCCGCTTGGCCTGCCACACGAGAAGCGGCCCAAGGATGTTGAGGAAGAAGGGCATGGCCAGGCCGAAGACGGGGATCCAGACGAGGATTCCGCCGGCGAGCATCCCGCCCAGCGCCGCAAGGTGGCAGAGCATGCCCCAGCGGCGCGCTTCGGGATGGAGCTCCGCGCCAAGGTGGGCCTGATGGGGCGGGGGAGCGGCCGTCCCTGCGCCGGAGTCCGACGGCGGCGGCGGCGCACCCGCGCCCGGGGCGAAGGTCGACGACGGCGGCGGCGGTGGCGTCGAGCTCTGTGCTGCCTGAGATCCCGCATCGGCGCTGGTGTTCTCCGGTGAATCAGGCAGGCCCGCGGGGCGGTCGTTTTCGTCGTGCATCGTCGACTCCTTGCGATTTCTTCGCTTGGCCTTCGCGCTAGCGACTATGGAGGGGGCGTGGGATGGGGTCAAGCCGTGTGCAAGGCGAGCCGGAGTAACGCTCGCGACCTCTTGCTGGTTTCCTGCCGGGCGGCGGTGCCCGGGCATCTTGCCGGCAGCGGGCGTCGCTCCCGCCACCGGTGGCATGATCGGCTCGCGTCCGCGCGGCGCATCGCGTGACCCTCCCGAGCGTGCGCTGGCGCCGAGCGAGACTCGAATGAAGCCGACGACCCACATGATCCTCTACGTCGCCGATCAGGAGCGGAGCGCGGCTTTCTATCGCCGCGTGCTCGATCGCGCACCTCGTCTCGACGTGCCCGGCATGACGGAGTTCGAAGTGCCGGGAGGAGCGGTGCTCGGCTTGATGCCCGAGGCGGGAATCTCGCGACTCCTGGGGCCGGCGCTTCCCTCGCCGTCGCAGGCGCGAGGCATCCCGCGTGCGGAGATCTACCTTCTCGTGAGCTCCGAGCACGCGGCAAGTTTCCACGCCCGCGCCCTCGCCGCCGGCGCGCGTGAACTCAGCCCCGTACTGCCGCGCGACTGGGGTCATTCCGCGGGGTACGTGCTCGATCCCGACGGGCATGTCTTGGCGTTTGCATCGCCTCATGCGGGCGCGCCTGAGGCTCAGTGACGAGCTGCGCGCGGGAGAGCGCAGCGCACAGGCACGACGCAGACGTGGCGTAGAAGGATCGCACTCGATGAAACACGAGATCGAAACCATCGACATCGATGCCGAAGCCGAAGCCCTCCTGACCGCGGCGGCTCTTCCGATCGCCGACCTGCGCGACGCGCGCGAGGCGACGTTCTTCGGCGTGCGCGACGCGGGACGCCTCGTGGCGATCACCGGTATCGAAGTCCACGGCGATGTGGGGCTGCTGCGCTCGCTGGCCGTCGATCCGGAGCGTCGCGGCGGCGGCCTCGGTCGCGCGCTCGTCCTCCACGCCGAGGCGTGGTCGCGTCAGCGCGGGCTCTCTGCGCTCTATCTGCTGACGACGACCGCCGAGGCTTTCTTCGCTCGCCTTGGGTACGAGACGATTCCGCGCTCGGGGGCGCCCGAGGGGATTGCCGGGAGTGCTCAGTTCGCGGGGCTGTGTCCGGGGTCGTCGGCGTTCATGCGCAAGCTCCTCGTTACCTAAGCCTCGTAGACCCCACGGTGTTTGGAAGATTGTTGGAGCCGGTGGTCTCCGAAACCGGCTTCGGGGGCCGACTTTGCGGACCGGCTCTCCGTCCCGGGACGAATTCGGGCCACGGCGGCGGCGAGCGACGCGCGTCCAACGCCCCAGCCGCGGACTCCGGCGTCGTTCGCGGTGGATTCCCGCGTCGTCGCCATGAGAAACCGCGTTGTTTCCAGGGGATGCGAGTTGCGTGAGTCCCACAATCTTCCAGTCACCGTGCGGGGATCGCGGGATCCGTGGTGGCGGGCTATCGTCCCTCAACATCTCGCCCCCACTCCGCGGAGCCACCCCGTGCACGACACCCCCGACACCCAGGACCACGCTCGCATCGACGCCCTCGTCGCCGAGGCCCTCGCGGAATGCGGCGACGACGAGCGCCGTCTCTTTGACTACCTGCGCATTCCCGTCACGCCGATCTCGGTCGAGCGTGCAGGGGGGCGCGCCACCGGTTTCGCGATCCTCCGCGGGGGGGCGCGGCTCGTCTTCTGGGACGATCGCACGCAGGGCTTCGACGTCGGAATCCCCGACGCCGACGGGATCTTGCGCACCACGACCCCCGGCGATTTCGCCCTCGCCGAGGTGATGGAGCACATGCTCGA